>CAMPNZ010000028.1 GCA_946892075.1 uncultured Coriobacteriales bacterium | reverse complement strand
TCAACCTTTTATACGTAACTTTTAATACGCTGATTATACAAAATAAATTCTAAATTTACTAGCATTTACATATTCTATATTCGTTGTTTACCCCTCTATTTTCATTAAATCTATGTATAGTATTACAGCATCCTTACCTCAATAGCACATACCTCTAAAAGCAAACAGCACCCAAAAAAGGAAAAGTCCAGCGTAAGTTCACGCCGGACTTTCATTCACGTTATTCTAATTTACAAGCCTACAATAAGCCCTTATTTACCGTGTTCTTCTAGGCAACAGTCGCCAAACTTTGTATCATTTCCTGTAAATACATCTTATACAGCGCTAGCAAAACTCGAACGCGTTCTAGAACTTAAACACGCCGAACTGCGCGCCCACATAGGCAACCATAATCACGATTACCAGTACAGGAGCAATGTATTTCACCATTACGCTCCACGCAGCTTGCAGCTTGAAGGGCGCCGACACTTCAATTTCTTCAATCAGCGTCTTAGGCTTCACAATCCAACCAACAAACACTAAGGTCAGCACAGCAACAATAGGCATTAACACCGAGTTAGACACAAAATCGAACAAGTCTAAGATTGTCGAGCCTTTGCCTAATGGCTGGAAGAAAGACAGTCCGTTAAAGCCCAGATTGATGAAGATACCCATCACAAACGTAAATACACACGTGATGGTGAACGCCTTTTTGCGCGAGTAGCCTTTTCCGTCCATGATGATTGACGTCATGGTTTCTATCAGCGACATTGCACTTGTGATAGCAGCAAACGCTACCAACAGGAAGAACAGGAAACCGATAACGGTTGCAACTTGTGGTCCCATGCTTACAAACACTTTTGGCAGTGTTATAAACATCAAAGACGGACCCGATTTTGCCGCAACTGCTTCACCAGAACCCATAGCCACAAACGCGGCGGGAACAATCATTAAACCAGCTAAAATTGATACGCCCAAGTCGAACATACCAATGTTGGCAACCGAATGAGGTAAGCTGGATTTCTTGTCTAAATAGCTACCGTAGGTAATCATGATGCCCATTGCCAGCGACAAGCTGTAAAACATCTGGCCCAGCGCGCTTACGAACAGCTCGGGCGAGAATTTCGCTACGTCAGGAATCAGGTAATAGGCAACACCGCTCATAGCACCTGGCATTGACACAATGTACACCACCAGTGCAACAGCCATTACGATAAGCGCCGGCATCATAACCAGGTTCGCACGCTCGATGCCGCCATCAACGCCTAAGCCAACGATGATGAACACCACAATCATGAAGACTGCCATCCACACAAAGCTCTCAACAGGCGATGCGATAAAGCTCGTGAAGAATTTACCGCCATCAGCCAGCGCTGCAGGTCCATTCATCAGGTACGCAAAGGTATATTTTGTTACCCAGCCACCAATAATGCTGTAATAGGGCGCAATAATGAACGGCACCGCCGACGCAAGAACGCCAATGAACGCAAATTTCTTTCCGAAATGGCGGAAAGCACCAATAGCAGATAGTCCCGTGCGACGGCCGAGTGCGCACTCAAGAAGAAGAAGGGTTACACCAAAAGTAAATACTAAAATGAGGTAGGTAAGAATAAAGGTACCGCCACCGTATTTCGCAGCTAAGTACGGGAATCGCCACATGTTCCCCAGGCCAACCGCAGATGCGGCGCCTGCTAAGATGAACGCCCACTTCCCCGACCAGGAGGAGCGTTCTTTTGTACTACTTGACATAAGAGCCCTTCTTTCTCTTGGTCTCTGTTCGTGTATTTACACCATCGAAAAAGATGTAGCGCACCCAAAGAGGCTGCTATGCCCTCTTCAAGGCGCTAAATTGTAAATGCGTAACAAAGATCGATGAACAATTTCGCACATTATACCTAGTATTGCGGCAAAAAGCACGAGAATTTATTGCAGATTTGTAGAAGAAACACTACAAGTTAACGAATTAGAAACAAAACTATGAAAGGCGGTGTGCCTTCACGCTTGTCAAATGTCCGTTTTCATCTGCGAAAAGGCAGTATTTTTTGTCTTTGCTTTCGTACAGACAGGTGAAGGTGCCAACGGCGGCTGGTTGTGAAGGCTGCGTGGAGTTGCCGGGCTGCGGGGCATGGGCAGGCTGCGCGGCGTGGGGCGACGCGGTTTGGGAACGTGACGTGGAGTTTTCGGGCTGCGTGGCGTGGGGCGACGCGATTTGGGAACGTGACGGAGCGTGGGGCGCGGTAGAGGCGCTAGCGGAAGATGCAGACGCGTCGTTTAGGCCCGTGACCTGCGACTGTGCTGGCGCAACGCTTGATGCGTTCCCGGGCGCTTGTACGGAAGCAGAGTTTGACGCGTTTGGTCGTGCAACGCGCTTGTTCCCGTTCCCGTTTAATATGTTCCCGTGCGCGTTTAAGCCCGTGACCTGCGACTGTGACGGTGCGGAGGTGGGCTTGCAAGAAATGGGAGTTTGTCGAACGTCTTTCTTCATCACGAGCGTCCTCCCCACACAGCGCCAAGCTGCTGTTGTTCCTGTTCAAAAGAAACCGACGCATAGCGAACATCCCAAAACGTAAGCCCGCACGCCGGAGCGCACGGCCCCGCCGCACGCCTATCGCGGGCGCAAAGCACCTGTTCAACCCACTGCGGCTGGTGCTTTCCAAGCCCTACCTGCACAAGCGTTCCCACCATCGTACGCACCATCGAATGCAGAAACGCGTTCCCCACTACTTCGATGGCAATGCACGCGTAACCCCACACCTCAACAGGCATGATGTTCACGCACCGCACAAAACGGCACGTTGGCTTTCCCACGGCAGACGGCGCATGGCAAAAGCTTTTGTAATCGTGTTCGCCGATGAAAAAGCGCGCCGCCTGCTGCATGGCTGCAATGTCAAGCGGCTTGGTAATATGCCAGCACAAAGGCGCAATCAGCACACACGGCGCAACCGCGTTGTAAATGAGGTAGCGATACGTGCGCTCGATGGCGTCAAAACGTGCTGAAAACCCCTGTTCAACAACCTGAATATCGTGAATTGCTATCGCATCATGCGTAAGTGCATTAAGCGCGAATAAACTACGAGGCGAGCGGATGCGCTCTTCAAAGCTGGTAGGCATATCAAAACTTATCACCTGTCTGCGCGCGTGAACGCCGGCATCGGTTCTACCTGCGCAAACGGTTTGAACAGGTATGCGAAACAGCGTTGCAAGCGCCGCTTCAACATTGCCTTGCACGCTACACTGGTGCGGTTGGCGCGCAAAGCCGTGGAAGGGAGCACCGTTGTAGGAAAGCTGAGCTGCACAGGTAATAAAGCGGTCAGCATCTAAGACGCTATCATTCTCCGCAGCGCATGCGGGATCGTTATCACCTGCAACGACGCCACGTTCGCACGCGGGATCGTTCACACGCACGTCGCCACGTTCGCACGCGGCATTGTGTCCGTTACCTGCGGAAACACGTTCCTCATGCGCACGTTCCTCATGCGCACGTTCCCACGCTCTATTTTCGTTGTTACTCACAAGCGTACACTCCGTATAAACTGTTGCAATTCGGCATTCTGCGCGTCAACGCGCAACGGCAAGGTGCACTTGTAGTGGCGGCCGTTCATGCCAACGACGTACAGTATCACGATATCATTGCCCGGAAAACGCAGCAAGGTAGAACGCAGCATGCGAAGGAAATCGGCGCTAAATTGCGCGCCGTCAACATAAATATCAACGCACGGAGCCAATGCCCGCGCTTCGCGCTGGGGGCTTTCGTGATAGCCAATCAGGTCGATGTTCGCAACTTTGAAAGCAATAATTTGTGGCCCCCTCTCGCCGTTTTCAAACTTGCCCGTAATTTTTACAATCGCATCGTTGATGATGAAACGGTCGTTTTTCCCCTGGTAGTCAAAGCAAACGCACGGCATTGAACCCGTTGCATCCTCAAGAGCGAAGGTTGCCATCTGCTTGCCTTTGCGCGTAAGGCGAAACTCATAATTGGTAATCATACCCACAAAAGTGCCCGCTTGAATATCGCGGTGCTTGGCAAGCGCGTGCATCGTATAAGGTGACAATTTTTCAAATATACGCTTGTACGGATGCGTCGGATGCTGCGACAGATACAAACCAAGCGTGTTTTTCTCAAGCTTAAGCTTTTGTAACAACGGCCACTCAATTCCCGTACTTTTTGGAATGTCATCAGGGCTTATAGGAGCGCCTGAGCCCGCACGCAAATCGGAAAAACACAGCTGCCCCGAGCGCTTGTGCGCATGATAGCTTGACGCCGCCGCCAGCAAATCGCTTTCAAGCAGCATCGTTTGCAAATGCATGCGCGTGTAGCCAGTGGAATCAAACGCGCCTGCATAAATAAGCGCCTCGATGGTTTTTTTGTTGTAGCTGTTCGTGTCAACGCGATACACAAAATCGTGCAGCGAAGTAAACGCCCCGCGTGCCTTGCGTTCATCAACAATAGCCTGAGCAGCCTCAATGCCAACACCCTTAATGCCGGCAAGCCCATATAAAATACCGTGCTCATCAGGCGTAAACATCACCTCCGAGCGATTCACATCGGGCGGAATAACCGGCGTTTTGTTGCTGTTCGCGCTTATGATGTAGTGAATCAGCTTGTCGTTGTTGGTGATATAACTCGACAACACGGCCGCCATATACTCAAACGGGTAGTGCGCTTTCATGTACGCCGTGCGCATAACAAGAACCGCATACGCCGCCGAGTGCGACTTGTTGAACGCATACTTCGCGAACTTTTCGGCGTCATCCCAAATGCGCTTGGCAACTTCGATGTCGTAACCGCGCTCAACTGCGCCTTTGTTCCAATCTTCCTTCAGCTGGCGCATGATATCAAGCTTCTTTTTACCCATTGCCTTACGCAAACGGTCGGCCTTTCCAGCAGAAAAACCGCTCATCTCCATAGACACCAGCATAATTTGCTCTTGATACACCATCGTGCCATACGTTTCTTCAAGAATTGAACGCAGGCGCTCGTCGTAATAGTGCGCCTGAACGCGCCCCGACGCCACTTCAACGTAGTCATCAACCATGCCCGACTCCAAAGGACCTGGTCGGTTAAGCGCAATGGACGCAACAATATCCGAGAAACGCCGCGGCGGAAGGCGGCGGAACAGCGACACATACAGTGAGCCTTCTACCTGGAACAAGCCGTCCATGTTCCCCGATTGCATAAGCGCGAAGGCGCCGGCATCATCGATGGGGATTTTTTCGGGAACAAGCGTGACGCCTTTCGTTTGCTTGATGAAGCGACACGCGGACGACAGCATGCCAAGCGTGCGCAAACCCAGGAAGTCCATCTTCAATAATCCCAGTTCGGGCGTGTAATGGCCGTCGTATTGGGTAATAAAGCCGCCACCTTTTGTGTCGCGCTTCATCGGAATGTGGTTATCAAGCGCATCGCGACAGATCATGGTTGCACACGCGTGAACGCCTTCATTGCGCGCGTACCCTTCAATTTTCATGGCGCTCGTAAGAACATTGTTAACGGTTTCGTCGGTTTCAAACTTCTCTTTCAGCTGGTCGTTTGTTTCCAAGTCTTCAGCCAAGTGATCGTTTTCGCCTACCAGTTTTGCAATGCCATCAGCTACCCGGTTGTCAACTCCTAACGCGCGCGCAGCATCGCGAACAGCGTTTTTCGCCTGCAATTTTCCGAACGTGATAACACCCGACACGCACTCGGCGCCATACATTTCTCGAATGTGTTCGCGCACTTCAAAGCGGCGTTCATCTTCGAAGTCAACATCGATATCAGGCATTTCAACGCGCTCAGGCGACAGAAAACGCTCGAACAGCAAGCCATTTTGAAGCGGATCGAGGTCGGTAATTTCAAGTGCATACGACACAATAGCGCCCGCAGCAGAACCACGACCAGGCCCAACGCAAATGCCCTGACTGCGTGCCCACTGAATGTACTCCTGCACAATCAAAAAATACGCCGCGAATCCCTGATGCGTAATGACACCCATTTCATAGGAAGCACGTTTTCGCACGTCAGAAGGCACAGGCAAGCCGTAGCGTTTCTCCAAGCCGCGCTTGACGCACTTGCGAAACCACTGAACTTCCGTGTAGCCTTCCGTCCACTTAAAGCGCGGCAAAATAACGTCGCGCTCAAGCTCAACGTTGCATTGCTCGGCAATTTTCACCGTGTTGTCGCACGCTTCAGGCATATCGGCAAAAGCAGCGCGCATCTCGGCTTCCGATTTCAAATAAAACTGCTGATGAGGAAGCTTTTTGCGCTCATAATCGTGCACTTTTGCGCCGTCGCCTATGCACAGCAGCAAATCGTGAGCTTCAGCGTCTTTGCTGGTCACGTAATAGGTATTGTTAGTTGCAACAAGCGGTACATTAAGCTCGGAAGCAAGCTGTTTCAACGCGGCGTTCAAGCGCACTTGGTCACTTTCCAAAAGGCCTGATGAAGAGCCAGAAAATGCGGTCGATGAGGCAGCAGAAGATGCATCGGCGCCAGCAGCGGCGCCCGCGCCCGTTGCCGTTCCCGCGCCAGCACCGTAGGATGCGCCCTGATACGTTCCCTGTTCAGAGGGGCTGTATTCGCCGTTTTCGCCATTTTCCGACGCATAGTACGCATCGCCATAGGCACCTTGCGCGTACGAATCGTCTGCGTATGCGTCACCATAAGGATCGTCCGTATACGGGTCAGCATACGGATCGTCATAGGCGTCGTAGGAATCGTAAGAATCATCGCCCGCGCCTAACGAGCCGCTTGCGCTAGACGAACCACCTGGGGTTCCATACTCAGACGGTGCGCCGGCTGTTTCCGGACACTGCACTTCAATATAGAAATTACCTGACTCGAAACAGTCAGAAAGCAGCGTTGCCACGTCGCGAGCGGCTTGCATTTGCCCAGCTTGAACAAGCGCCGGCAGCAGCCCTTTTGACGGCGGCAGCCCAACAATGTTGCCCTGCGATGCCCCCGACAGGCAGATAATGCCTTTGCTGTACTCTTTAAGCGTGTCAAACGGTATGCACGCGTTGTCGTTGACACAATCAACCTGCCCTATCGAGGACAGTTTCATAAGGTTGTGGTAGCCCTCGTTGTTTTTTGCAAGCAACACCAGGTTATAGATGCCGGTGTCGTTTGAGCGCATCGAAGGCAGCGGATTGTGAAGGAAAATCTCGCAGCCGTAGATGGGCTTGACGGCGCACGCGCGCGGTTCGGTGGTGGAGGCGCTTGCGTCACCAGGGGAAACGGCGCCATCGGCAGACGCGCTTGCGGCATCTGGGGAAGCCGCGGCATCGACGGAGGTGCTTGCGTCACCTGGGGAAGCCGCGGCATCGGCTGAGGCTGCAGCTTGTTCCTTGGCAAGCTTCTTGTTGTAGGCTGCACATTCATCGCACAGCTCGGGCACCGATGACATAACGCCGAAATCGGTGGTCGCCACAGCGGACATGCCGAGCTGCGACGAGCGCGCCACCAGCGCTTTCACTTTGCTCATGCCAATTAGCAAGGAATATTCGGTGTGATTATGCAAATGAACAAAACCCATGACGCTCCTTTGAGTAATAAGCACGCAAACTGAAACAGAACAAACGCAACGCAGCACGAACGGCACGCGCAAGCGGGCCGCACGCAAGAAATGCTCACACGCACGGTACATTAAACGCCGTTCCCCAACGCGCTGTTGAGCAGGAAGAATGCCGTTCATCAGGCGATACTTCCACGCCACCACAACGCGCTGAACACTTTCTTATGTGTCCATAATAGCAATAGTGCGCGCTAAACTCGAGCGAACAAATGATGGATTTTTTACGACTTTAGTACGTTATTTTTTCGCTGTGCGCGTTGCGTGCGCATAGCAAAACGCGCACGAATTTGATATAACAGCACTGTGCACCAACACCTATTCAAACGCAAGACGCTTCGACGATTGTGAGCAATGATGGACCATTTTGATATTACCTGCAACGCCTATTCTGGCGAAAACGAGCATCCTATTATCCCTGATAACATCACGGTAATAGGGCAAAGTTGCTTTGCGTGGAACCTGTCGATTGAGCGCATCGACATCCCTGAGGGCGTCACGACAATCGAAAAAAATGCCTTTACGGGCTGCAGCAATCTTGAGGTTGTGCATTTTCCGTCGACGCTGACGCACATAGGCGAAGAAGCGTTTTTAGGCTGCTGGAAATTGCACGAAATTGCAGTTCCAGAAGGCGTTACCACCATCGATGAGCACGCGTTTTTGCGCTGTCGGTCGCTACGCACTATTTCTCTGCCGCACACGCTTACCGAAATTCAGCGCGGGTGCTTTCAAAATTGTGCGGGACTGGAGCATCTTGTTTTGCCTGATGGGCTTACCCATATACACGACGAAGCGTTCCAAGGATGCGTGAATTTAGAAACAGTAGAATTCCCCGACAGCCTTGAGATGATCGAAAACGATGCGTTTAGCAGGTGTATTTCGCTTACGTCCATTACGCTACCGCCCTATTTGGGCTGGCTTGGGCAGCGCGCGTTTCTCGGCTGCAGTGAATTGCGCACGGTAAGCATACCAAACAGCTTAATGTCGCTGGAAGAAGGCGCATTTCAGGAGTGCTACCGCCTTGCGCCGGTAACACTTCCCGATAGCCTTGAGTTTATTGATCCGAGTGCTCTTGAAGAAAACGCACGTCAGGAAAAGGAGAAACCGCCTGCCGAGTAGCGCAGCGTCAAGAACGCAGCGCCGGAAATGCGGTGCTGGAAATGCGGCACTAGAAATGCAGCGCTGGAAATGCAGCGCTGGAAACGCGACGATCAAACAGCACAGCTTCTACGGAAAATGCGGCTTTCACCAGCGGAAACGCATACCGACGTGCAACTGGAAACAAGCTGGCGCATGTGAACACGCACAGGGAACACTACAACGTACCCTTCACGTGTGCTGTTCATACACGCACAGCTTGTACAGAAAATGCGGCTTTCACCAGCTGAAACGCGTTCCTATCGATTGACGGCAGCTAAGCTATCCCAGTCATCCGCCGATCCATAAAACATATCCAGGTCAAGATCGCCGTCATAGCCAGGCAAGCGCCCGCACGACGAGTATTGGAACAAAGTAGGAGCACTCCAAGCGCCAAATCCCAAGGCATCGGTCCACGGAGAGTCCTGGTAACCCGTCGGCTTGTTCTTACCATACTGCGCAACCCACAACTTGTAGTCGCGCGCAACGTCGGTCCAGTCGTAGGCACGCGTTACCGACTTCGACATATAAATCAGCGGACGCACGCCCGTTTGCTGATACACGTAATCGAGCCACTGCTTTGCCCACTGCGGCCCCTGATCGGTAACTTCTTGCGTTTCCCAATCCAGCACAAGCACAATATTTCCCAAATAAGGGCGCACATTCTTGATAAAATGATCAGCTTGAGCTTTCCAATCGCCCGTGCGCGCAAACGAATACGCGCCTATTTTTTTGTTATTGGCAATCGATTTCGCAACAAACTTGTTAAACGTGCGGTCGACGTAGGTGTATCCCTCTGTTGCTTTCATAATGGCGAAGTCAAAGGGAACAAGGTCAAGATCAATGCCGTCTTGGTAGTGCGAAATGTCCATGCCGTTCATTTTTGCGGTCGAAGGAGTCGGTGCAGGAGTGGACTGCGGTGTAGCCCCAGGTGCGGGAGCTGGTTTGTTGTCGGGCGCCGGCGCCGGAGCAGGTGCCGGAGCTGGAGCAGGACGCGGCGTCGGCGTAAGATCTTCGGCGCTTAGTTTCCACTGCTGAGCAGGCGTTCCGTTCGCTTCCCATATCCATACATTTTGGCTATTAACCGCCTGACCAGCACAAATATCAAGCGCAAGCCCGCTTTTTGCCGAGAACACACTGAAAACACCTGGTGCCGTGCGCTTAAAGAACCAATATCCAGCAAGCGTGGCGTCGTCTTCGAACTGCTGAACGTTAGAGCCCGGCTTCGTTTGCCCCCACGCTACGTTGAGGTTCTTGCCCGAGCCCGCATTCACAATGCGATACACGCCTTCACCAGCGGATGTAACGGCATACAGCTGGCCGCGGGTGCCATTCCAGCTGTACACTTGCACGTTTGCAGCATCATCGCGGCTGCCATCAGCCACATCAAGCACAACATCGGTGTCGAGCATGCTGCGAAACGCGAAGGGCCCCTTGTTCAAATTAAAGGCATCGCGGTTTGCCTGAGCTTGCGTTAAAGCCTCGTTGTAAACGAGCCTAAACTTCTGAGCAGGCGTTCCGTTGGCTTCGTAAATCCACAACGGCGCGCTATCGCGGGCATCCGATGCGGGAATATCAAGAACAACGCGCGGCGAAAGGCGCGAATACAGCGTAAACGACGAGCCGTTCCACACAGGTTTCCACTGCTGAGCAGGCGTTCCGTTTGATTCGTACGACCACACCGGCGTGCAGTTGGCACTCGAGGCAGCCTGAACGTCAAGCGCTTTTCCGCTGGCAATGTTAATCAGTGTGTAGTAACCGTCGCCGGCATCGTCGAAACGGAAGTACTGGCCGATGCGCGTGGCGCGCGATTCAAGCTCGATACCTGCGCCGTTGGTAGTTGAACCGTCAACAACACCAACAACAACCGTGCGATTAAGCGCGCTTTGAAGCTCGTAAACGCCGCCCGCCTCAATGCGCGGCGCACCTGGTTTTGATGCAGGTGGAACAGAAGAGTCGTTCGCGTTGGAGCCGTTCGCGCCGTTGCCGTTGACGTTGCCGTTAGTGGCAGAATCAGCTGGCTTGTTCTTCAAAGCGCCCAGCGGCTGAATGCAAAACTCCTGGAACCACGAGCCGTTCGGACGCGTTATTTGTAACTTGTTGCTTGCGCGGATATGCCCGTCACGCCAGTCGAGAACCAAGTTTTTTGACAAGCGCGACTGGAACACGAAACGATTTTCGCGCGTTGGAATTAGTTTCCACTGCTGAGCAGGCGTTCCATTGTCTTCGTAAAATTGCACAAGCGTAAGAGGAACCGCCTGAGCGGCCTGAACGTCAAGCGCTTTTTTGCTCGCAAGGTTCAAAATTTTGTAGTAGCCGTTTGACAGCGGCACAATTTGAAGCTTCTGTATTGCTTTCGATGTAGGCTGCGAAAGCACGGCAAGAGCCCCGTCATCTGCGCTTTCTTGCTCGGGCGTTATCGCGCACGCATTGTCAGCCGCCGCCAAAATTCGATACGCAGTATTGGCGTTAATTTGGCTATTCGTAGAAAGGTAAGGCGCTGGATTGTCGGCATAAGCGCTGGTCATAGAGGCGCCAGGCGCAAAGGAGAACAGCAGTACCGACGCCGCAATATACAACACGCTTACAGCGCATGCCACAAGGGCGCAGCGGCGCAATCCCACGCGCGCTAATAGATGTTTTACCTGATGAAATAAAACTTTCTGTTGTACCATGGTTGCATAAACTTTCATGTAGTGTTCCTCGAATACGTAGCGAAACAAACGGTGGTGCGCGAAAAAGATTGGCGCCAGCACGAACACAAGCGGTATGTTTCCGCAGATGCCGACGCAAGCAATATGCCCGCACAACCAAAACGGACGCTTACAAGTAGTGGTAATTATATACCACGCAACATAAAATTCACGCGATATGAAGCGTCAACAGCCTTGAAATAAAATGGTTTTGAACTGGTATAACAATATTCTATGAGCAAAATTATGAGTGTAGTTGCGAATTCTTTTACAAAAAATACACATGCAGAACGCGCCCTGTGTGCGCAGGCGCCAAAGGCAACGAAGGCAAGCATGTGCTCTTGCGCGCCTCGTGGGAGGTGTCTTCTCGTGGGAACTCTCCCCACGTGCGCGAGGAGGAAGCGCCGCCAAAACCGCTGCATTCTCAAGTGCGAACGAACGCGAGCTGCGTTCCCAAACCGCAAGCAAGCCGCAATGCGTTCCCAAACCACACGCAGCGTCGCGTGCCACTAGGGCCGATCAATCGGTACGCCAAGCGTGAACGTTTTTCCATCATACAAGTTCAAAAAGCGAGAAAAAAGCGCGCCCACAACAGCTGCAAACACGAAATACGGCAGCGCGGCAAAGCCGAACACTTCCACACCAAACACAAGCGCAGCAAGCGGCGCTCCTGTTGCCGCACCGCAGGCCGCAACCAGTGAAAATGCTCCCATAAGCACCACGTCAACGCCAACAATTGGCGCCCACCACGCTCCACACAGCGCTCCAAGGCAAAACACCGGCAAAATTTCGCCGCCTTTAAAGCCAAAGCCCAAACAAAGCGCACACAAGGCAATCTTCAGGAACACATCCGCAACGCTAAACACCGATCCATTCATAACTGCCGTAATTTCACGCAATCCGGTACCGCTATACACGCCGTGTGTGACCAGCACAAATGCAAGAACAACCACCGCGCCAACCACGTATCGAAGCCACGGGCGCGACAAAAGAACACTTGTGGTTCCAGCAATCACTTTCATGCTTGCTACAAACAGCATCGCGAACAACGCTGCAAGCACACTTCCCAGCGCAATGAGAGCAATTTGTGCTGTTGACGTGGCGCTTACACCCTCACTAAGCACCTGCCATGGCAAACCGACATTGCACAGGCGCGCCACCGTATACGCCACAAATGACGCAATGGGAATCATAAGCAGATAGCGCGAGCGAATTTGTTCGTCGTTAAACTTGATAATTTCGATTATAAACAGGATGGCTGCAAGCGGAGCTAACATCAGCGCCGAAAAAGCACCTGCCATGCCGGCGGCAATGGCGTAGGGAATCACCGCGCTTGGCAGTTTCAGCACGCGTGCGACGCCCGAAGAAAACGCAGCTCCAGCCTGAATTGCGGCGCCTTCTTTTCCCACGGCACCGCCGCTTACCAGCGTGAAAAAGGTGCCTGCAATAATATCGAGCGCAAGCAAAGGCGACGTATGATTGCCGCTTTGCGTTGCGCGCAGCACACCATAGGTAGACGTATTGATGTCAACGCGCGTGGCGCGATACAGCAGCCACGTGATAAAAGGGGCAAGCAATATGCCCGCTGCCATCAGCGGAAAATGCGCAAACAAATCTTCTGCCCACCCTGATGTATACGTAAGAATAACAGAGGCGCAGCCACCGGCTACGCCTACTGAAATTGCTCCACCAATTATTGCTAACTGACGACGCATAGGTTCTCCTTATCACTTAACCCCTTATGAACAGGGTAAATGCAAGTGTACCCTAGTCTTTTTTCATTGTACCATAGGCTGCGCGGTACACAAGCGCTACCAAACTGCCGCCTACGACGTTACCGATGGTAACGATAACCAAGTTGGTAATAACACCTTGAAGTGTAACAGCACCTACAGCTCCAACACCCATGCTGTTCAGCAGCAAGCCCATCGGCAAAAACGACATATTCGCAACACAGTGCTCAAAACCAAGCGCAACGAATGCCGAGATAGGAAGAATAATACCGATTACTTTATCAACGGTAGTACGCGCACCAAAGCCGATCCATACCGCCAAGCATACAAACACGTTACACATAATGCCCTTGAAGAACATCGTTACTGGGTCAAGAGCAACTTTGCCGGCAGCAACATTGACCATTGTCATGGCAACTTCGCCGTGGTTCATAACCTGCACTTTTGACATGTACATCAAAAATACAGCAATGAGCGCGCCAACGAGGTTACCAACCCACACAATACCCCAGTTTTTAAGCAACTGTGCACAGGTAATTTTCTTAGACACTTTTGCCGACATCATAAGAGAATTGCCCGTAAACAGCTCGCAGCCGCAGCATAATACCAAAACCAGGCCCAGGCAGAAGCAAATACCGCCTACAACGCGCTGAACACCGAAAGGCAGGGTAGTATCACCAAGGAAAACGCAGAAATACGTTCCACCGAACGCGATAAACGCACCTGCAAGAAGTGCCGCTAAAAACGTGCGCAGCGACGTCATTTTCGTTTTTCCAACAGCTATCGTTTCTGCCTTAGTAACAATATCCGCTGGCCCGAGTGCATCGGGGGCAACTTTTTTTACATCTAGAGCATCCATAAGTCTCTCCATTTCCGATCGTTTACCATAACACGCAAGACATATTCTCCCAGCTACACGTACCGTGATGTGCTAAACGTTGCAGAGGTGCAGCACGCTGCATCTCAGAGAGCTAGTTTCATCGAAACGCCTGTTCACGTGTGTTTCCCCTACACAAGTGACTCGTAGCGCTCCAGGCTTTCACCTCCTCGCAATGTGTGCTCAATATCTTCAAGAGCTGCGCGAACCTCGTCAGACAGCGGGTCAAAAAATTCAGTACCCTTAACCTGAACTCCAAGAAATACCACATCATCGCATACTTCCCCCAGCTGACCAAGCAGAAAGGAAATAGGAAGCGAATGCGTGGTAATCATGCACTGTTTGGCAACATCCTGCGCTGTTAAGCGACGAATGCTTCCCGGTTCGAAGCCCATTTGAGCAGCATCAACAAACACTACTTTACGGGGGCACAGTTCGCGAATGTAATATAAATCGTCTTCGGGCGTTTGTCCGCCATCGACTATCTCCCAACCTTCAAGCGGCGTATCCATTAAATTCTTTGCAAGAAGAGGGCCTATGGCGTCGTCGCCGCGCAAAACGCTACCAGCGGTGAACAGCACAAACGGGCCATCGGGATGATGGCACGGTGAAGCGCTTGAACTTGAAGCCGAGGCCGAGGCGCTTGATGCAGTTGCCGCGCTATCTGCGCTATCAGCGCTGCCTGCACTGTCTGCACTACCTGCGCCTGATGCCTTCACACTTGAAGCGCCCGTTTCACGTGGCTCCAGAGGCACAAGCGGCAGTTCGTCGCGGGCCATCACGGCACTTGCGTCTTCTACGGCAGAAAAATCTTCGTCGTAGGCATCGATGCCAGCAACACCCGCGGCATCAACATCAGCAGCGCCCGCACCGCCCGCAGCACCAGCCGCAGCACCAGCAGCATCAGCGGCACCGTCAGTGTTCACGGCAGCATCGCGATTGCATGAAGCATCCGTATCGAGTGGCTCATGGTTACTCAAAGCCCCTCCTTAGCATAAGGTAAACGTTCGTTTCATTGCGTACTTTCAGCAGCAAATCGACCAAATTCACCAGCAGTGGAAGCTCGGTCGTATCCAAAGGCATGGTGTATTTTCCCACTTCATCATATACATCAATGGTTGAAAGCGCCAAACGAGCAGCAGGCAATAAATAGGGCGTGTGCTCTTTGTTGATCTCAATTTCGCCAAAGGTTAATACGCCTTCTAGCTTGCGTTTCGCTTCGTCGTTGTCCATCAACTCGCAAATTTTTTTGTAAGTAGGAATAGGAATGCTCAGCGACTTTTCGAAACAGTCCACAACGCCCGTATGATGCCCAACGGACATTGTGTAATACAAAACTTCTTTCGCGTCGTCTGGAATAGATTGAGCAGAATCAACAAACTTGCGGCGCAGGAGATAGAAATTGATTCTATCTCCCTGCGTACCAACCGACTCCATCCGATTTTCACCAGGTGTGTAGTCGTGGTTTTTCATCGCATACCAACAACTTTCTTTTCAAGTATATCTTTGAGCTCGCTAAATACTTCCACTTTACGAGGATCTTCCTCGTTGGTGATAAGGCGATTTACCGAACCAATAACGTCGCCATCGGGCGCGTCAAGCGTATCCATAAAGCGATTTACCAGCTCACGACCATAGCGATAACCAGAAAGGATGCGTGCTTCGCGTTCAAGTTCAACTTTCATCTTATACGGCAAATGGTTATGCAGCAAAGGAGCTTGCTCGCCTTCTGCCTGATGAAGATGCGTTTCGTGAAGACGCTGGCCCAAAATGCCCAAAGCCATGGCGAAACCGTACACCGTTTGCGCAGGTGACGGAGGGCATCCTGGAATGTAAATATCAACCGGAATAAGCTTATCGGTGCCGCCCCATACGCAGTAGTTATCGTGGAAAATGCCACCCGTGCAACCGCAAGCGCCGTATGACACAACCAGCTTCGGATCAGGTGCGCCTTCATACGCACGTAATGCCGGCAGACGCATAGCACGCGTTACAGCACCGGTATAAACCAAAATGTCTGCATGACGTGGGCTTGCCATATTCTTAATACCAAAGCGCTCGGTATCGAAAATTGGTGTGATAGTACCAAAAATCTCAATTTCGCATCCGTTACAACCACCGCAGTCTACACGATAAATGTAAATTGACCGCTTGATGTGCTTTAACAGTGCCGCCTTAGCTTCTTTCACCTTTTCATCAACGGTAATAGGATCAAGGCGCGCTTGTAAGCGTTCAGGAAAAACTGTATGTGCCATTAGTGTACCCCCTCTTGCCTTGAGCGCGCGATAGTGCGAGCATGATAAGCGTCGGCGCGTTCCTTGCACTCGGTGCACAAGCCCGCAACACGAATTGCGTTTTCTGCCTCTTCGTCGTTTTCAAGACGTGATAAAACACGGCAAGCATAGTCAACTTCTTTTTTTGGCGCGAAGTACTTGCCGCATTCAGAACAACGTTGCAGCTCATACGAGCACGTTTCAATCAAGTCGGGCTTCGACATAACTGCAAGCTCGAACTGATCGCCCAAACGTATGGCTTCAACAGGGCAAACTTCCTCACAGCGCCCGCAGAAAATGCAGGCACCATAATTGATTTGCCACTCGATATTGCCTTCAGAAACCTTCGTTTCCATGCGAATAGCATTAGGCGGACATGCAACAGCACACGCGGCGCACGCAATGCAGCGCTCCAAGCTGTGCTCGGGCTTACCACGCATTTCCGGTACCGTAGGATACGGCGCAAAAGGATATGCGATAGTAGAGTCACCCGCTTTAATTATGTTGCGTAGAGTTTTAAGCATGTCACATCACCTAATCTCTGAGCGGAGAATACGTACGGCGCAAGCAATACGATTCCAGTTCCGTTTTGCTGATAGTTTTTTCAGTGCCCTTCTTAACATCAACGAAGGTCACACGGTCGGTACAGGAATAACATGGGTCCATACTACCCACGATAAGTGCAGCATCAGAAACGGTATTTCCTCTAAACATGTAGCGCAGAATAGGCCAGTTACTATACGTAGCAGCCTTCGCACGCCAACGATAGCATTTTTGGTTGTCGCCAACCATGGCCCAGTGCGTATCTTCACCACGCGGAGCTTCCGTAAAGCCCAAACCAAACTTATGCGGCGTGTATTTCCAGTCTTGATTCAAGATAGGGCCTGTTGGCATGGTGTTTAACCACAGCTCAATCATGCCAATTGCATCAAGGAACTCTTCGATACGAACCAGCGTGCGGCTCATAACATCGCAGCCGTTATGTGAGCGTACATGGAAATCATCCAGAATGTACTTATAGCCATCGAACGGATGGTCAAAACGTACGTCACGCGGGAATCCTGAACCACGCATGCATGGTCCAACCGGGCTGAATGCACGAGCAATTTTCGGATCGAGAATACCAACGCCCTTCGTACGATCGATGAAGTTTGGCGTGCTCATAAGCTCGTCAACAAGAATTTCTACGTCTTTGCGCAGCTTAGCAAGCACTGAAAGCGTTTCGGTGCGCTGTTCGCTTAACACGTCACGACGCACGCCACCAATGAGGTTTACGCCGTATGTTTTACGGTGACCAGTAAGCAGCTCAGCTAAGCGCATCGAATCTTCACGAACGCGGAAGAAGTGCATGAAGCCGGTATCAAAACCGCAATAGTGGCATACCAGGCCAAGGTTCAACAGGTGCGAGTGCATGCGCTCAACCTCAAGCGTGATTGCACGAATGTACTGCGCGCGCAAAGGCACTTCAATGCCCTGAGCATGCTCAACTGCTTCAGCATACGCAACTGAGTGGGCGTTACCGCAAATTCCGCACACACGGTCGGCAAGGAAGGTAACAGCATCGTAGTTCATACGCGATTCTGCAACTTTTTCCATTCCGCGGTGAACGTAGAACAGACGGTAGTCGGCGTCAACAATGTGTTCGCCTTCAACAAACAAGCGGAAGTGACCAGGCTCGTCGGAAGTAACATGCAAAGGACCCATTGGCATAATGGTGGTTTCTTTGCCTTGCGTATCAGCCAGGAACTCGTAATTTTCTGCTTCGCGCGCAATCATAGGACGATGGCGGTAGTCCATGCTGTCTTTACGCAAAGGATACAGCTCATCGGGCCAGTCGTCAGGAAGCACCAAACGGCGTTGGTCAGGCAAGCCGATAGGCTTCAAGCCGAACATGTCGCGCACTTCGCGCTCCGACCATACCGCAGCCGGAACACGAGGTGTTACTGATGGGAATTCGCACGTATCTTCAGGTACTTCGCAGCGAACCGTCAGATAGCACGGATCCATCTCTTCCATTGACAACACATAATACAGCGCATACGAACCAATAATGGCACGCTCGTCGTTACCTACCATCATAGGCATCCAACCGCCGCGGCCGAAATAGAGAAACTCTACTACATCGGGCAGCGAATTGGTATCAACGGTAACGGTAAGCTGATCGTGATCTTGCCATTCCACGTTGCGAACAACACCCGGAAGGCGCTCTTTCAACGCTTCAATATGGCTTGCACCACGACGTTCAGTAATAGTAGCTTCGTTAGTCATAATCCCCTCCTCTACTGTCCACTCTTATTCGAAGACGCAAGCTCTGAGGGTTGACCTTCGAAGAGTGCGTAGACGCCTTTGAATACGGGCGCATTTTGTAATACCGGCCCATCTTGTTGCAACACAATTGCCGTTGCTTTATCAACGCTGTGCATAATGGGCGCAGGCATGGCAACACCGAACCATAAGGCAAGAGCTACCAAAACAATCTCAGGTGCAAGCGCAAGGGGTGGAACGTCTCGTTTTTCCATCGTCTCTGGCACTTTACCAAACCCAGCACGTGTTACTACCTGAGCAAAGGCGGCAACAACCACCGTAAGAGCCAGCACGAGCACTACCAAGATTACCCAATGGCCCTTCAGTACACCTGCGGTAATACCCGAAATTTCAGACACGAACAATGCAAAGGGTGGGAATCCTGACAAGCAGAACAAGCCCATTGCCATGATGATGG
>CAMPNZ010000027.1 GCA_946892075.1 uncultured Coriobacteriales bacterium | reverse complement strand
TGAAATAGTACGTATTGCATGGTCTTGGTAGGGGCGCGCAATGTTCCTTGTTTTTGTTCTCCGAGTGTTTGAGGAACGCGTGTTTTTCTGCTTGCGCATAAGCGTGCGCGTGGCAGAATAGGCGCCTGTCCTGCGGTTCTGCATATGCAGGTCAGCGCCCGAAAGCGAGAGTATATGCTGATATTTTTTACTAAAGCTCCCCGCATTGGTTTCGGCAAAACGCGACTTTCAGCAATTCTGCCTGCTGAACGTTGTTTACATCTCGCTCGTTTGCTTATTTCTGACACATTTAAGGTGGCGCGGCATTTTGAAGTCGTCGTGTATTACGACGGCAAGCCTGCCGACCTTGAGTTTCTTTTTTCTGCACATCATAGTGGTGGTGAAACAGGCCATCTGCCTGCGCATACGTCTGCGCACGGGCTTGCGTCCGATGTCGGGTGCGTTGCTGAACGCGTTCCCGGGCACGTTGTAGAACACGTTCCCGAACGCGTTCCCGGGCACGTTCCCGCGCGCTCGCACGTCTCTGGCTCTGGCCGCATTCTTGGGCACGTTCCCGCGTGTCTGTCAGCGCTACGGCCGCAGCTGTACCCGCAGCTTGGCGCTACGCTGGGAGAACGCATGCAACATGCGCTTTTTCAGCAGCTTTCGCACCACCGCAAAGTTATCCTTATAGGCTCGGATATCGTGGGGCTTACTCCCAAGCTGATCGACCGAGCTTATAAGGCGCTTGATACCCATGATATTGTCATTACTCCTACGCTCGATGGAGGCTACGGTCTTATTGGCATGCGCAAGCCTTGCGATGTGTTTTCTGGCATGCGCTTTTCGCAGGACGATGTGGCACGCAACACTGTTAAATGCGCACGTGAAAGGGGGTATTCTATAACGATGGAAGGTACATTGCTTGATGTCGACACGCTTGACGACGCACTGCGTGCAGAAACGGCCGCGCGCGACGTACGCTGTATTGGTGCAGGTGAATACAATAGCAACTTTTTAATAGAACGCCCTTGGAGCACGGTGCACAAGGAACGCGATAACGCGCCGAATTCTGTACTGCCGGCGTTTTCTCCTGCACCGTGGTTGGGTGCGATTGAAGCTCCTTTTGTGCTGCGTATCAATCGCGCAAGTCAAATAAACCTGGGGCGCGAACAAATTCGCTACGAGTTCAACGCCTTGCGTTTTTTGGAACCATCTGGGGTTACGCCTTGCGTTTATTCATGTACTGAACAGGGGAAATACATACCCTTCGGCATGCTGACGATGGAATATCTGTCTGGTCGGCCGCTTCAGTACGAACACGACTTATTGCTTGCTGCACATTTGTTGGCGCGCGTTCATACACTAGATGCAACTGATGCGCCGCTGCTGCGTCCGCGCTATCCGCAGCGCGCGCTTCTTGAGGAATGTAAGCGCATGTGGAACGTGTATGAACGCTTTGTGTCGCATGATGCCGCTGGTCGTGGTGCTGATTGCTGCGATGTCGCAAGCCTTGAAACTGCAAGCGACAACGCTTCAGACCGCAACGCTTCAGGCAGCGATGCCAGCTATTCTGTACTCGCAGGCCGTTCTATGGGCAGTCGCCATTCCGATCGCAGTACTGCCGAGCGCCTTGCGCTTATCCAAAGTTGGATGAAAATTGCTGCTCACCGTGCAAATGATACGCCGTGCGCGCATCCGTGCGTCATCAATACCGAGCTCAATAGTGGGAATTTCATCATCAATGACGACGCGCCTCAAACGCACTCGCGCATTATCGATTGGGAAAAGCCCGTCATTGCCGATTGCGAGCAAGACATTGCTCACTTTTTGGTGCCAACAACCACCAACTGGAAAACTGACACTATTCTGTTGGCAGCAGAAATACGTGCGTTTTTGGATGAATACGCGCGCTTTCGAGCAGTTGATACGCAGCTTTTGCGCACGTATATGCAGCTGAATGTTTTGCGTGGCATCACGTGGTGCGCTATGGCGTTTGTGCAGTACAGCCACGGTGAAGGCGCGCGTAATGTCGATACATGGGAAAAAATACAAGAATTTTTATCAATTGAATATTTAACAGCGTTGCATGACCGCTTTTTTGGCGCGTCGTGTGCGTTTTAAGTTGTTATTCTCAATGAGGTTTGTATGGATACTAAGGAACAGAATTTTGCAGGTTCGGCGCACCAGGACGTAACGGGCTCGACTCAATACAACCAAGCGTCAACCGCGCACCAGAACCGTGCATCAACCGCGCACCACAACCAAGCGTCAACCGCTCAGCGCACCGGAACAACAGCAGCACAGCATGCGCACCCATCAAAATCACCTTCTTCATCTGCAGTTTTATCGGAGCAGCAAAAGCGCTCTGCCCATGTGAAACGAATTATCTTGCTGTGTGTTGTGATGCTGTGCGGCGTGGCTTATGCATGCATCCCGGGCGTTCAGCAGTGGATTCATGCGTCGTTTGGGGCGATGACCACGCTTAACATGGCCGATCTTATTGCCTACATTCAAAGTTTTGGTGCAGGCGCGGTGGCAGTTTCGTTTTTGCTGATGATTTTGCAAGCTATCGTAGCGCCCATACCAGCATTTTTCATCACGCTGGCGAACGCAGCCATTTGGGGCTGGTGGCAAGGTGCGCTGTTGTCGTGGACGTCCTCGATGGTTGGCGCGTCGCTGTGCTTCTATATCGCGCGCATTTTGGGGCGTGACGTGGTAGTTCGGCTGAATTCGCACGCCGCAGTGCAGCAGATGGAGCGCTTTTTCGATCGCTACGGCGCAAACGCTATTGTTATTGCTCGCTTGCTGCCATTTGTGCCATTCGACCCCGTTAGTTATTTTGCAGGGCTTACATCCGTGAAGTTTTGGAAGTTTTTCGTGGCAACGGGTCTGGGGCAGCTTCCCGCGACGGTGGTGTATTCCTACGCAGGAGGCCAGCTGAGCGGCGGCGCGCAGGCGTTTATGATTGGCTTGTTGATATTGTTTGCTGCAGCAGCGCTTATTGCAGCAGGAAAGAAGATGTACGATGCCTCTCACTAGCGCGCAGAACGAAAACGCGAACCGTTCGCTTCAGCCTCATCCCGCAGGCAGGCGCCTTGCGGTGCTGCTTGCAAAAGTGCTGGTAGCGGCAGGAATTCTGCTTGCATCGTGGTACGTAAGCCAGCATGCTTCCCTCGAAATGTTGCGCACTACTATTGCAGCGAGTGGCGCGCTGAGCGCGTGGGTGTATCTTGCCTGTTGGATTGTGCTGCCAGCGTTTTTGTTCCCCGTTCCTGTGCTTGCTCTTGCAGGTGGCGCGCTGTTTGGCGTTGTCAAAGGAACGCTCCTTACGCTTGTCGGGGCGCTTTTGAACGCGGCGTTTATGTATGCGCTCGCGCGTTTTGTGGCAAAGGATTTTGTGACGCGCCTGGTGCGCAAGCATGTGGGTGCATCGCTTCAACAACGCCTGCTTACCACCAATCAATGGCAGCTGGGAAGCGTGTTTTTCGTGATGCGCCTTATTCCGCTGGTAAGTTACAACATGGCCAATTATGTGGCAGGCATTACGAACATTCGCTTTTGGGTGCATATGCTTGAAACATTTCTGGGTATTATCCCAGGTACCGTGATATTTTTGAACATGGGCGATAAGCTGTATCAACCCGGTAGCACAGAATTTTGGATTGCGATTGCGCTGTTGGCAGTGCTGATGATCGTTCCGCTGATTATTGCACGTGCTTTTTTTGGAGAGGTTGTTCATGAGCGTAAGCATCATAATTCCAACGCTTAACGAACGTGCAAGCATCGATGCGCTGCAATCGCAGCTCGACGCGCTGGAAGGTAAGGCTGACGTGCTGTTTAGCGACGGAGGAAGCACCGATGGCACCTACGAGCGCATCCGTTATCCAAAAATTCAGCGGGCGCACTATCGGGGCGCTCAGATGAACGCTGCTGCGCGCGAGGCGCATGGCGAGTATCTGTGGTTTCTGCATGCGGACTCGCGCTTTAGCGCTGATTCGCTTCAAGCGATAGAGGAAAGCGGGTTTGATGTGGGATGCTTTCGCGTGCAATTCGATTCTGCGAGTGTGTTGTTGAAGCTGGCAGCGTTTTGGGCATCGAACTGGCGCGTGCGGGTGCGGCACATTGCCTTTGGGGATCAGGGAATTTTTGTGAAGCGCTCGTTGTTTTTCGAGGTGGGAGCTTATCGGGACATTCCGCTTATGGAAGATTACCAGTTCTCGCTTGATATGCGCGCGGCGGGGCATCCAGTGCAGCTGCTCGACGCGCCCCTGGTTACGTCGGCGCGGCGTTTTAAGCGCGGCGCAGTTTCAACCTTGCTGCAGATGAAGCACTTGCAATTTCAGTATCGAAGGGGGGTGGATGTGGCTTTACTCCATAAAAGCTACGAATCGCATGACGGAAAAGATGACGGCAGCCTTGACAGAGACCATAAGAACGCAGCAAACGTGCATTGAGTGTTCTGCGTGCACGCGCGCATGTTCGTTCCTCACGAAATACGATTTGAACTTGAAGGATTTTACGCATCGCCCTGACCTGCGATATTCGTGCTTTATGTGCGATCGCTGCAAGGCGGTGTGCCCCGTCGATTTGTCGGGTAACCGTATAGCGTACGAGCTGCGTGCGGCGCGCCCGCAGGATGCGTGGTTTACGTCGTTTTGGAAAACGTCGTACAAGCTGCGCAACAATTCGCCTGTTCAGTCGAAGACGCTGCTGTTTTTGGGATGTAATTATCCTGGGTATCTGCCAAAAACAAGCGCCCGCATGATAGAGCTGTGCGAAAGCTACGGCATCGATTTCTCCATTGATTGCTGTAAAAAGCCTGTTCATGACAGTGGTTGCACGCCCAATATGCACCCACTTGACGCCTTGTTCGCGCGCAAGGGTGTCGAGCGCGTTATTTGCTGCTGTCCAAATTGTTTCCACTTTTTGCGCGCGCGTTATCCCGCGTTGCAGATTATGGATCCCTACGAATTTTTAACGGAAATTGGCTTTACGGCAACAATTAATGAGGAAGTGCACGTGTATTTTCCCTGTTCAGAGCGTTTTGACCGCACGATATATGAGCACATTAAACCCTTTGCTCCCAAGTGCTGTGAGCGAACATTTCGTGCGATTGAATGTTGCGGCGCAGGTGGCGGGGTGTATAAGCGCGAGCCAGAATTGGTGCGTGAAACGCATGCGCGTGTGAGCTCGATGAATGCTGCAAATTTGTATACGTACTGTTCTACGTGTGCTGGCATGTTTCACGCAGGAGGCGTGAAGCGCGTTAAGAATTTCTTGTCGGAAATTTTGGGCGTGCACGAGGTGCCCAGCACGCATTACGCGCGTAATGTTTCCGCCTTTAAACTGCGAAAACATCGCGTTGGTGATTGTTGCGTGCACGGCTGATGGTTGGCTGCACACGCGTTTGCGTTAGAGAGAATCTACACACGGGAACGCATCAAAGGCAGCACGGGGAGCGCGTTAACGGGAACGCAACCGAGAATAATCCACCAACCTTCTCACCAAACGCATTCCCATAAAAGCACAACAAAAGAGAGAGGATTATATGATTACCGAACACGAAAAACATCAGCTCAATGCGCTGTTAGCAGCGGGATACAACTGCTCGCAAAGTGTTATGCTGCACTTTTTGGACAGCTTGCCGCTAACGAAAGAACAAGTTTTGCGCGTTGCACAGCCTTTTGAAATGGGCCTGCATCAGGGAAGTATGTGCGGTGCGCTCAGCGGCGGCATGATGGTATTAAGTTTGCTGCTACCGTTTGTTCCTGTGGGCAGCGACGCAGAAAGCGACCAGCCAAACGATGCGCGTGCTACCTTATACGAGGCAATGGACACGCTTGCTTCGCGCTTCCAGCAGGCCATGCATGCGTGTGCTTGCGAACAGCTGTTAGGTATGAACGTCAATGAGGGTAATAACTTTCAGCATGCTGCTGAACAGGGATTATTTGAGAGTGTCTGTCCGCGTGCGCTGTATGCGGTGGTAGATATTTGCAACGATATTTTGCAGCACAAGCAAAACGCACTACCTGGAAAAACGTACTAAAACGCACTAAAACGCACTACCAACAACTAAGAAAAGGAGAAAAAATGGCGTACTACGAACACAAAGATCTTGAGGCATTTGGCAAGGGCGAGCTGGGAGAAATGGACGCTGAGCTGTGGAACAAGTTCATGAGCTACTACGGCGACGTGTTTGCCGAGGGCGCGCTTACTACGCGCGAGAAAAATCTCATCGCGCTGGCAGTTGCGCACGCGGTTCATTGTCCGTACTGCATTGAAGCGTATACTGACGCGTCGCTTGGCTCGGGTTGTTCGCGCGAGCAGCTGATGGAGGCTGTGCATGTGGCCAGCGCGATTACTGGCGGCGCGGTGCTTGCTCACGCAACGCAAATGAAGAAACTAGTCGATCAGCTTGAGTTTTAGGGTGTCTTGTGGTTGCACCTTTTAGTTCGCACTGCGAAAATGGCGCACTGCTGAGCTGCGATACCATCGAAACACTGCAGCTTAATATCACGCGGCGCTGCAATTTGGCGTGTAAGCACTGTCACGTTGAGTGCAGCCCTGCGCGCACCGAGGATATGTCGCGCGCAACAGCACAACAATGCGTTCAGCTGTTCAAGCAGGAAGGCTTTTCAACGTGTGATATTACGGGCGGCGCTCCCGAGATGAGCAGCCAGTTTCGCTATTTAGTGGAACAGTTGTCGCCTGTTGCGCAAACGCTTATCGTGCGTACCAATTTGGTTATTCATACTTTGCCGCATTACGCGTCGTATCTGTCGTTTTTCAAGGAACACGAAGTGCAGGTGGTGGCATCGCTTCCCGCGTGCGATGCGCTGCGCGCGGAGCGTCAGCGCGGGCAGGGCAGTTATGACGCCAGTTTGCGCGTTTTGCAGGCGCTGTGTGCCATTGGATACGGCAGCAATCCGCGCTTGCAGCTTCACGTGGTGCATAATCCAAATGGTGCTGTTTTGCCTGGTAATCAGCAAGAATTAGAACACGAATACCGCCAATTTTTGGCGCAGTACAACATTGTGTTTAACAACTTGTATGCGCTTGCGAATAATCCGAGCGGGCGTTTTTTGGCTTGGTTGAAGCGTTCGGGAAACTACGAGCGCTATATGACTCGTTTGGAAATGGCCTACAATGCGTGTGCATTGCCGCAGGTAATGTGTCGCTCAATGCTGAGTGTGAACTATGACGGGCGCTTGTTCGATTGCGATTTTAACTTGGCGCAGAATTTGGGTATCTGCGATGGTGCACAAACGGTCGATGAGGCTCTTGAACAGGGAGTACACAAGCGTCGCATCAGTATAGGCAATCACTGTTATGGCTGTACGGCGGGTGCTGGTTCGTCTTGAGCAGGCGCGCTCCACGAGGAGGTGCCTCGTGATTAAGCCGCACGCCACCACACGCGGCCAAAAAACAAAAGCGCACGTCAAATATGACATGCGCTTTTTCTTGCTGTTCGCCCTTTGCTGCATTTACGTGCGTTCACGTGCGCGTACGTTTGCTTCAACACGTTCACTTTGACGCTAGTTGTTCGCAGACGCGTCTTTCGTATCGCCAAAAATTTCTTTTAGAACATGAACCGCTTTGTCGCCCACGGCATTGTGTCCGCCCAGCAGATAGTAGTTTTCGATGACGTTTTGATGAGGTGCAACAACATCATAGATAGTGCGTTGGTTGCTGTCATCAGCCAGAATAATCACCGAGTTCTTTTTCCCGCACAACGCAGCACCGGTAAGCGCATCCGTGTAACTCCAGCCAGTAGCAAGAGCCATGTTGTTGGCGTGCATGCCAAGCGCAATAAGTTTGCGCGCCAGCAGCGCCGATGTATCGTAAGCGGTTTTGCCGCCAATGCGCAGCGCCTTTATGCCGGCGTCGGCAAGCTGGGCTTCTACTTCAGGTGATACAACGTTGTATCCGCCAACAATGTACACAGTTTTAACGCCTTTTTCCTGCATGGTGGCAAGTGTTGCGGCGTCAAGTGCCGAGGTGTGATAGTTTGCCAAAAACAGCGGCGCTTTGTGAGCATATGCATAGCTTGCAGCCGAAAGTGCATCCTCGTATCCCCAGCTTGTTGCCACAAATGCGGTATCGCTATCGGGAACGTGGCGCGCAACTTCGTTTGCCGTGTCGCTTGCCCATGCGCCCGCAACGCGCTCAGTAGCAATGTTCATATTCTGAAGTGCGGCATCGATGTTGCCGCTGAGCGCATATTCGCCGCCACAAATGTATACTTTCTCAACACCTAAGCGTTTCAGCTCAGAAATCGTTTGTTGGGGCAGTTCATACGGCATGCTTAGCAGTACTGGTGCATCAAGCGTTCCTGCAAGTGAGCTTGCGGAAAGTGCATCCCAATAGCCCTCACTGGTGGTAAGGACAGCGTACTTTGAGTGCTCGGGAAATGCCGTCTTTGAGATATGCTCCATGGTGTCAAAGGCGCTCTCCCCAGCTAGACGCGTTGTTACGGTGTCGAAGCTGCGCGGCGTTTCGGGGTTGGATGGTGTGGAAGGGGTGGTGTTGGTGCCGCCACCACAACCGCCAAAACCGCCACTACCTGTGCTCGTTCCACCCGTTCCCGAGCCGCCCGTTCCCGAGCCGCCCGTTCCCGAGCCGCCCGTGTCACCAGATCCACCAGTGCCCGTGCCTGAACCGCCTGTTCCGCCTGGCGTGTCTGGCTTCTTGTCGGCAATTACCAAGGTACCAGGAGATACAACAGTGTCACTATCTTGCGTTGCTGTGGGATCGTAGTAGGACTTGTGCGCAGTGTTATTGCCAATAATGTCGTTTGTCGACCATACAGGCTTGTCGGTACCTTGTTTTTTCCATTGCGTATCACGCAATCCGCACGTGCTATCAAATAAGAAGTTCGTGCCAAGCGTAAGTTCAGATAAGCTGGTACACGTTTTAAACATATCTTTTGCAGTGGTATTTGTTGCGCCAGCTTTAGTGGTAAAGCCACTTATATTCAGTTTGGAAAGTGACGTACAGTTTTCAAACATTGATGTGAAGCGTTGTACTTTTGCTGTATTCCATTTCGATAAGTTCAGTTCCGTTAAGCTGCTACATCCTGCAAACATATACTCAAACCCAGCGCGATCATCGACATTTGCGCTGCTTGTTCCTGTTGCATGAACTTGTTCGGTATTAAAATTCTCAATGCCTTTAATGCTAGATAATTTTGTACATCCTTCAAACATCCCTCCCATATTTTCAACATGTGAGGTATCAAAGTTGCTTACATCAAGCGAGGTAAGGTTTTCACAGTGTTGGAACATGCAATTAAGATCTGTTGCACTACTGGTATTGAGTTTTTCAAGCCCTTGTATGCTGTTTAGCTTTTTGCAGGCATAAAACATAGCATCATAGGTTGTTACCGCATTGCTAAGTTTTGTTGGGAGTTTTATTTCTTCCAGCGATTCACATTGCGAGAACATCTTTTGCATATCAGTTACGCTTGATAAATCAAGACTCGACAAATCGACATTTTTTAACTTTTTGCATTTACGAAACATTGAGCTGGTGTCAACTACTTTTGATAAATCAAGCGTTTCAAGACCTTTAATGGTTGTTAAATTTTCCAATCCACAGAACATCCTTATGCAGGAATTGTCATCTGCTGTATCAGACGCTTGAATTCTCAGCCCGTTTAAGTCAATTTCAGATACATTCGTAAATATAGTTAAGTTGCTATCATCAAACGAAAAACAAGAAAAAAGATATTTGGCTGATTTTGCTGGCAGTGTGCAGTAAACTGTTTCGCCTGCTTTATTTTGTGCTGTCTTGAAGGTAATTTTTGTGCAGTTTTTTAGCTTTGCGTTATCTGCATCTTTCCAGCTTTGTGTTGTATCAAACGCTCCCACTGCTTCCATTACACCTGCTGTTTTTCCACTCGGAACAGCGTCATCAACAAGAGGAGTCAAAATAAGTTCATTATTTTCTATCTTCCACGCAACGCCGCCATCAGTTCCGCTGGTCTCGCCTTGTGTTTCGCTTGCTGCTAATGCTGTATCAGGATTTGCCCAAGCAGCTGTGGGGGGGGTACAAGTGCGCTCGCCGCAATAAAACTGCCTGCTACAATTGCTAATCCTGCTTTTTGCACTAAAGAGCTATACGTAAGATTGTTTCGCATACTATTCCTTTCATATTGTTTGCAATATATTGTATCAGAAACGCATGGAGCCTCAACATACATTGGGCGCGTTGCACGCATTGTGTATGTTCTCAGTGTATGCGAGCATTATGAACGTAACGTGTAAAGCGTTTGTCATTACGGGTACGAATGAGGTAGCTTCTTCTAACTCTGACAATTAAATGTGTTCATTATGCGCCATCAGGTTTGAGAACATATAAGTATTCATGGGTTATATTGCTGCGTGTGATTGCTACGTGTAATAGCCCATGTTATTTTTTACTTCCGTACTCAATAAAGTGTTCATAAAGAAAAGCTACAAGAAGGAGTTGTACTTCTTGTAGCTTCTTGTAGTGTTTCATATTTGCACTATGTTTCCGCGCTTAGCGATACGCCCGAGGAATAATTCCCCGGGCGCTTTTTTCTTGCTGTTCGCACTTTGCTGCATTTACGTGCAGTGCTGTGCTGAAACAATACGCGTTTCGCAGGTCACAGCGTTTTGCAAAGGCGTTTATTGCTGTGCGTGGCGCCCGCGCTTCTTTCGAGGACGCATACGCATAAGGACGCCTCCACTCACTATACCTACAACGCCTGCGATAGCAGCTAGTATGCTTGAATCGCCCGTTTTAGCAAGAGATGCTTGAGCGTGTTTGCCATGTATGCGCGGCGCATGTTGCGCTGTTGCATCCGTTGTCGGCGCTTGCGTGTCAGAGTTCGCCAGCGTTCCTGCTTCATTCGTATGATTAGCAGCGTTGTTCTTGGCTACCAATGTGCTATTGTCTGCATTTTCGCCGTTTGCACCGCCAGCATTGTCGTTAGCTTTACCGCTGTTGACATCATTGTTCGATGTGTTTGCTTGGTTTGTGTTTCCTGGCTGCGTGCCTTGTGCGGCGTTGCCACCTTGTGCGGCATTAGTGCCGTTAGTGCTACCCGTCGCACCCGCTCCATTACCGCTTGGAGGAGTATTCAGCGACGGATCGTTCGGATCAAGGTAACCATTGTTTGTACTTACAGGCTTGTTAGGAAGCGTTACTTCCACAAGATCGCCCACTTTGCCATTCACAATCATATTATGCTGCATTTCACCATTAAAAGGCGTTAACAGTAACGTAGTGCCTGGTTCTTGCGCATCAATAGTGATCATAAACGCGCCCGTCTTTTTGTCTGATGGCACGATGTCGCCCAAACGATTTCCTTTTGCATCGGTTACGATAACATATGCGCCTGGAATGTCGAGTTGGCCTACGATAACTGTTTTACCTGGTGTAACGTTGTTCCCTAAAGCATGTTTTATAATTTGCGGCGTTGCATAACCAGCTATTGCGCGTGCAGGATCAGATGGTGTATTGTTCTTATCTTTTGCTATTGCTGTTACCGGGCTTCCGTCCTTTACAGCATACGAGGGAATGGTAACTTCTCCGGTTGTTTTATCAACAACAACGCCATCAGGCGCATCTCCGTTAATTTCCCATTCTCCTTGGTTGTTTTTATGCACGCAAATAGTGCGGGTAGGCCTTTCGGGTCCATTCAGTGGATCAGGCGTTACGCTAATATCAATATTGACGTGGTCAACACCCTTCGGAGGTGTAACGTTTACGCCGCCATCCTGTGTTGCGCTTACTGCCGGAGAATTTGGCTTCTCAATAACGGTTACGTCGTACGCGCTGCCCTCTTTATTATTTTGATGCGGAATCAACTTCAGTTTTGTATTAGGGTTTTGTTTCGGAATGTCAGTGCTAAATGTGCCGTTTGCGTCGACCGTTACACGTACTGGAGTTCCATCTGCATTTGTAATGGGTTTTCCTTGTTCGTCATTGATGGTAATTGTTGCGTTAGGAGTAGCCGTTCCGCTGATAGTTGTTTTGTCTTTCGATTTTTGAGAATTAGCGCTATTCGCTTCAGCAATCAATGGCGTGTTTTGAACGGTCACATGGACAGTTACTTCCTGTTCAAGCGGCGTTGTACCAGGAACGCTTACAACAACAGTACCCGTCGCATCTCCTGTTTTCGAGGTATCGGGCGCATCTTTTCCGCCGTCTGCTTTCGGCTTCCATTCAAACGTTGTGCCATCAGGGTATTTATCAGCATTCTTGATGCTGTCTTTTGCGGATGGCGTGCTATCTTTTGCAACATTGTGTGGTTTGGGAATCGGCGTAGGCACAACACACACGTTTACGTCAACTACAATTGGCGTAGTAGTCATGCCAGGAATTGTTACGCTCACTTTGCAATCCTGATTATCAGGTCGCGTAAGGTCTGGCTTTTTAACCCACCCAAAAGTCGACCCTTCGGGGAGTTTGTTGGCATTGCCGATACTGTTCTTAGCATCAGGAACCTTGGTGTTATCAGTGCTTTGCGCAATACGCGTGTCCTGTGCAACCGGATTTTCCACTACGGTAACCGTAGTTTTTACCGTTTGCGGTTTTGCTCCTGGCATGCTAACAACTACCGAAACATCTTGTTTGCCAAGCTTTGAAGTATTAGGTTGTTGTGACGTACCTTGTGCGGTAGTGCCCCACGTGAATTCTGTTCCTTCGGGATATTTCTGTTTGCTTGCGCTACCTTTAATATTGTCGGCAGGATTTGGTTGACTATATTGCAATACCGTTGTACTTACGCTTTCGGGTTTTTCGAACACGGTTATAGTAACGGGAACATCAACTGCGTCTTTACCTGGTATTTGTACTGTTACGGTGCCGTTCTTTGGGCCTGTCGATTGCGTATCGGGCGCATTTCCTTTCCAGGTAAATGTTGTACCATCAGGGAAGAGGGTAGTATCACCTGAGCCTTCGATACTGTCTTTAGCATCGGGAGTATCGCCAACAAATGCATTACCGTTGTGCGCCTGCGGTCTTGCGGTTATGTGTAGGGTAACGGGTACTTCGAGCGGATCTTGCCCTGGAATCGTAACAACAACCGTGCCTTGGCTATCTCCTACGGTATCGGTAGAAGGCGTTTGATCAGGCTTCCATGTAAACGTTGTGTTAGCAGGATACTTGTTGTTTCCATGATCGTCCGTTGTTACAACTGCGTTTTTCGCATCGGGCAACGGCGATCCTTGCATAATCGTGAGCGGTTTGCTCGATCCATCAACAACGATAATATCTACCTGCGCTTCTACGGTTGTAGGCGTTGCAGTATCATTGGGTGCAGGGAGAGTAATAACAACGGTACCTTGTGTTTTACCTGGTGTATTAGTGTCAGGAGCGGGATCTTTCCACGTAAACGTTGTACCATCGGGAAATGCGTTGCTATTTGTTATGCCATCTTTTGCATGTGGCGTTGCGCCTTTTGGTAGCGTTATGCTGGTTGTTGTTGCTTGTGGTGTGCTTACCGTTATAGGAACATCAACCACTTCGCTTGAGCCATCAGGATACGTAACAGTTACCGGCACACTAAAGTCACCCGCTTGCTTGCCATCAGGGATAGTTTCGCCCGGTTTGATAGTTTTCGTAAGCTTAGCAGTATCTCCTGTAAAGTTCGGAATAGTTACTGCATTCGTGATGTCGTCATTGCTTGGTTTTGTGCCAAATGTGCTGGTAAGGTGCTCTGTGTGTGGTTGATAGATATTTGCTTGCGAGTCGGCAATGCTTACAGGAACATCAATCGTTTCGCTTGTACCATCAGGATAGGTAACAGTGACCGGTACGTTAAAGGTGCCCGCTTGTGTACCATTAGGGATTTTCTTTTTGTCATTATCAGCAATGGTAAACGTTGGTTTTTTAGCAGCATCGTTCGGGAAGTTAGGTACTGTTACTTTGCCTATGATTTCTTTACCGCTGGGCTCTTCTCCATGTTTCTTTTCGAGCTTTTCCGCAGATGGAGTGTACGTATCAGAATCTTTTTGCAATGTTGTAACGGGAACAGATACATATTCTATTGTGCCATCAGGGTATTGCACCTCTACAACAACATTGTGCGTGCCTACTTCACTGCCATCAGGGATAGTTTCGACCGACTTGATAGTTTTCTTAAGCTTAGTAGTATCTCCTGTAAAGTTCGGAATAGTTACTGCATTCGTGATGTCGTCATTGCTTGGTTTTTTACCAAATGGCTGAGTAATTCCTTGCGCAGTAGGCGTATATATATCTTTGTCGGTATCAGTGATTTCCACAGGCACCGTTAGCTTTGCCTTTGAACCATCAGGATACGTCACAACAACATTCACAGGAAATGTTCCTGTTGTGTTTGTTTGTGGAACGTTCACGCCTTGTGCAAGCTCAACGTTCGTTCTTTGAGGATCTGGTTTATTGTCTACTGTTGAGGTTTGTACTTGCTTAATAATAGCTTCCGTGTTCAGCTTATCGCGGCGATGTATTTTCAGGGGCTGTGCGCTTGGCTTATAAGTAGTAGCATCGCTATCCAGCGTTGTAACTGTTACTTGTACTTTTTTTTCTGAACCATCAGGATATTTGACGTTTACGGGTATAGTGGTGCTGCCAGGGTGTGTTCCATCAGGGAGCAGCGTTGAGGGGTTCTCAAGCGTGATAGTAACATTGTCTTTTATGTCGCTTGGAATAGTGTTAGGCAGTGTTACTTTCTTAGTAATATCGTCCTTTTCTATTGTGTGTCCGTATGGCAGTTCAATCGTTCCACCTGTTGGTGGATACGTTTTCTTTTGTGGATCGCTTACGGTGAGTGTTACGTTCGTATGATTTTGAGAACCATCACCGTAGGTAATAGTAACAGGAATAGTAAACGTTCCTGCTTGCGTGCCATCAGGTATAGCTGCGGGATTGTCAATACTTACCGTTGCGTTTGTTGGGTTTTGTACGCTAGTAAAGCGTACACCCTTGTCATTTCCTATGCCTGTAATCTGCGTTTTTATAGCGTCCGTTGCTGGCGTTGTCGTGAATGCGCGCGTAATGGTATTACCGTGTGGCGTATATTTCTCGCTTTCAGACTTATCGATTTTAATCGTCACATTAACAATATCGTACGAGTTATCATCATAGGTCACTTTAACTTGTACGGTATAGGTGCCTGTCTGTTTACCATGAGGTATTTTGCTTCCCTCAGCAATGCTAATCTTCGTTGGGCTAGTTGGTTTTTTATTATTTTTCCACGTTATGCCATTACCAGTGCCGGTGCCTGTTATATGGTTCTTAATATCATCATCACTTGATCCGTACGGAAGCGTAATAGTATTACCAACAGGTTCATATTCATTATTAGCGTTACCAATGGTGATAGGCACTTTAACCGTGTTCGTTGAACCATCAGGATACGTAACTTTTGCTTTTACACTAAACTCTCCACTTGTTTGTCCGTCGGGGAGTGTTTCTCCGTTTTCCAAGGTGATCTTTGGCTTTTTAGCAGGGTCGTTTGTCGGATAGCTAGTGCTTATGGCGTCCTGCACCTCGGGTAGTGTAACAGCATGGTCGTGCGGCTTTGTAATATGGGTAACGGCTGCAGGATATTCATCTGCATCGGTGTACACGGCAATACGAATAGGAAGCTCAGCTTTATTGCCAGCTTTATCTTTCACAACAAGAATGCGACTCCATTGCTGAGCACTGGTTGATTCTTCGTGCGCTGCCTTTCCTTTAATATGAATAACAGCTGGTTGTGCTTTTGAGTTATTGTCTTTATTTTCAACAATACTCGTTGAAGTTACACCTGGAACTGCATTATCCTTCAGTACGGCACTTTCTAATGTACCCGTGTTGTCGCTTGCTTTGATAGTAATATCAAATTTTTGCCCTAATTTTACTTTATAGACGTAGTAATTTTCATTGTTGAACTGCTCCGTCGGTACAGTTGGTTTTTCAAACTCAGGGGCTACATCGTCTTTTACGGTAACGGTTGTTGTAATGTCTTTGGTAGAGCCATCAGGCAATGTTGCACGCACTGTTGCAGGAGTATTTTCACTTGGTGTATTCCATTTTGGCTCAGTAAGCCATGTGTATGTGGTGCCTTGAGGAAAATCATTTCCTTGTGGTTGAATGGCATCAGCTGCGCTTGGATGTGTCTTATTCGACATTTGGTAGACGATAGGCTGCCCTTGCGCATTCTTTCCATACTTGTCAGCTTGCGTATGAACAACAAATTTCAGCGGTAGCTTTGTTGTGTTGCCTGAAGCGTCTTGTGCACTGAGCGTACGGTTATAATCTCCAGGCTTCGTATCGTTTGGAACAGGCCCTGAAATATGCATCGCGCGAGGATCGGCTTTAGAGCCGCTGCCAGGCTTATTGTTGAATTTCTCAAAGTTCATGCTGCTTAGCAGTGAGTTAATTGCAAGGTTTGTTACCTTGTTGCTATTATCAATAGCAACAACACGCAAATCGTAGGTTTCGCCATGATACGTATCAATGGTAATTTTTCCATCAGCGCCTGGTGTTACTTCTTTTGTATAAGAGCCATGCGCGTCTTTGGTAAATACTTTGATAGTTGGTTTTTCATTATCAACAACCGTTACTTTAACATCAATGTCTTTTGTGGTGTTATCGGGAAGTGTAACACGCACTTTACCAGGCTTTTCATTCCCTGCTTGCGACGTGTCAGGCGTATTATTTTCTATCCATTTGAAACTTACATTAGCTGGAATGTTAGGATTATGTTCGAAAATCTTCTTTGCCAAAGCATCATCGAGCTTTTGGCCAAGTGGTACGGTTAGTGTTGTTGGTGTTAGCTCATAGAGCTGTTTGACGTTTACGGTAATGCTTTTTGTTGCCGGATGCCCTGCAGCATCAGTTGTGCTAAACGTAAGAGTATGCTTACCTACTTCTTTAGCTTGTATGCCCGTTATCGTAAGTGTTAATTCTTGTTTGGTGTCGGTATTGTTTGCACCTTTTTTCGATACAACGCGCTGCAAATCGTTTGGATTCATAGGGCTGAGGCCAAATCCGTTTGGAGCAGGCGAAAAAATTGTGTCCGCAGTATTGATATCATCGACTTTTGTATCATCTTGCGCAGTAAGTTTGATGGTAAGATCTTTTCCTACTTCAACGTCATAGGTCTCTTTGTCGGTAGTAAGTGTTGGCGGATTTGTGTCTTTCGTAGCAACACTGTCAGGACCTGGATTAGACGTTAAATCGTAGCTTAGTTTAGGCCCATCGTCATGATGAAACGTGGTAACGGCATGTATTTTTCCTGCTGGAACACCGTTTGCTACCGTAATAGTGGCAGTGGTACCGTTAATCGTGGACGTTTCACCAAGTTTGGTCCCGTGTTCATCATAGAGGGTAACCGTAGCCTTGTTTGGACCTTCGAGGGTCATGCCATCATGTACATCAACCTGCACTTTTATGTTTTTAACCCCAGCTTTACCAGTTAAGTTGCTGGTAATGGTAGGAGCTTTTGGTTTTACGTTTAATGTTGCTGTGCCTGGATTCGTGCTTCCATCAGCATAGGTAGCAGTAAAGCTATGCGACGATTGTCCAACGTGGTTCGTGGTAGGCGTTGTTTTCCATGTAAAGGTCGGCGTGTTCTTCCCATCTGCATTATCTTTAACGGTTACTAAGGTGTTTAGTGGAGGAAGTGCGTCGCCAACAATAATATCTTTCTGGATATTAGATGACGTGAGTCGGTGTTTAAGCGCAAGTGGTTTTTTTACTGATACAGGAACTAGTACTAAATGAAACGATTGGTCAGGATATACTACTTTAACGGTTGCGTTTTCTACTTGCAGCTCGTCTTTCTTCCTAAAGCGTTGCTTGGGTGGATTTGTTGCTGGCGGTTTTGGAAGGACGCTCACTTTTGCATGTGCTTGAGCATCGATACCGCTTACTTTTTTAAGAATTTCATCATCGGTCAACGTGTGTCCCCAAGGTACTGTAAGCTTTGACCCTGTTGGCGCTGCATATTTGTGATTCAAATTTTTTAAGTTGTAGCGAATTGTTTTTTCGGTTTTGTTGCCCGATGCATCGGTGGCGCTTACAACAACGTCATACACGCTTTCCTTAGGCTTGCCGTCTTTTTCGTTGCTGAATACAACATCGTTTAAGCTGGTTGTATAAGGTTTCTCCTTTGAGGCTGCATGCTTTGTGTTATCGTCGATGCCTTTATTCTGAGGCAGGCCGCTTACATGCAAACTGGTAATGGAGCCGCTGTTATCCGATGCGCCAAACTCCATGGAGGGGTTATCGCCTTGGTATACGTCTATCGTTTGCGTGTCGGTAAGTTCTTTTCCGTTGAAGTATAGTTTTGGAGCTTCTTTATCGCTTATTACACGTGGCAAATTGTTTTCAGAGCCACCCTTTTCACGCCCCGACACAAACGTATACGCCGAATTGGTCTTTGGGCCATACGATGATGTATTTGCCCAGGTGTATGCATCTTGAATGTCGGCAATCGTTGCATCTTTACGCAGCTTTACTTCGCAGTGCAAGTGGAATGCTCTATCAACGGCCGTGGTGCGTACTCCTATGCCATAGCTATAATTGCTGTATGGCGCAGGCATTTCAGTAGCATTGTTCAATACGCCATCGCCTGCATTCTTATGGAAAAGCGTTTTAAGATCTTGCGCGCGACTGCCGCCCACGCGCGCGCCTAAGTCGTACTTATATAAAACAGATCTGTTTCCCCAATTTTGGTCGTTGACAAGGGGAGCGATGCCCGTTTTTGAATTTTTGTTGTCGCGCGAAAAGCGCTCAAAGTCGCGGGAGAGTACTGCGTTGGATGCTGAATCGGCATTGCTCGTATATGCTTCTATCGACAAATTACGCAGGGTATCCCCTTTATAAGCGCCATTGTCTAGGTCGGCTACTGCCCACGGTATTTGCCACGTATATTGCTGCTGCGTTGAACTTTTCAGCATGCTTTTTGCATCGTTATTGAAAAATACATCGAATACAAGGTATCTGTCGCCATTATTTTCCGTTTTGATATGCGCGTACATATCTGACTTTTTCGTAGTGGTATTCCAATCGCCTACGCCATCAGCGCCAGCAGGCATAATGCTTCCGTTGCTGTTTACGGCACGATAGCGCTGGAATTCCAAAATATTAGGCTCTACCAGCCACGCTTGTTTGTTTTTGCCCCATCCATCATCCGCGCTTGAGCGATCAAGGCTACGAGCGGTATTTGCATCGATCGACCGTGCAAGCATCATAAAAGGCATAGCTGCCGCGTTGTTCTGTTCGTTAGTTTGTAATGTGTTCGGCGTGTTTTCTAGTGTTGATGTGGTTGCTTGTGCGGAATTGTGGCGCGTAGAAGCACTGGTATTCTTCGATGAAGAACTGTTTTCGTTGGTTTGTATGATTGATAGCAGATGATGGTGATGACGGTTCGTCTGCTACCGCTGCAGATGTATGTTGTGCAGCAATGCAACTTACGGAAAGAAGCGCCGACATAGCACCTACTTGTAATAGTTTATTGGTATGCTTGCTTGTTGAAGCGTGTGATGCAGCCTGATGTGCCAACGTATGTTTATTGTGTTGCGTGTTCTTCGATGTGTTGCTCGATTTCATAAAGCGCCCTCTTCTTTTGTCTTCCTGTGTGTGCGTATATATATTCCAACTAGTTAGAATATAACGTTATCTCTACCAGCATAAATCTATGACATAAAATAGTAATAATTTAGCCAATATCCCTTATAACAAGTATAAATTAAGGGTGGGGGGGGGTAAAGGTTCGTCTGATTGATTGTACGTAAATGGTAGGGTTTGTGTATATTTTGTGTGCATTAATGGGCATGTTGCAGCTACATCATACTTTCTGGTTCGTTTCTTTTTAGATAGTGCTTGTACACCATAATTCCGCAGTTGTATCATAAATTTTTTTCATCGTTGCCTCAGTACAGAGG
>CAMPNZ010000026.1 GCA_946892075.1 uncultured Coriobacteriales bacterium | reverse complement strand
TTTGAGTTTGAACATAAAAATAGCAGATAAAGGGAAGGAAATGAATTTACACCAAAGTTAGGACTTGACCCACATAACGCTTTTAGATTTCCATTTCTTCTAAATCTTTAAGCGATTTGCCATCTTCCGTTTTCCAGTCGGTCTTACCGTTTGTTGTCATTCCTAAAACAAATGAAGCGGCATAAGATGGGCTCTTAAATAAATATTTGCAGTTCCGGGAGATACTTTCAGCGTAACCTTCCGGCTTGTTGGGGTACTGCTACTTGTTTTGGCTAGTTCTTTAGGCAAGAAGAGTAAGGCTGAAAACAAGCTTTTGCTTACTGTTGGGATTGGCGTGGTTGCGTGTTTGACCGCTATTGCTTTAGTAGCAACACAGGCTTAAGCTGCCTTTGATATCAAAACAACACTCTCAATGTATTTAGTGCTCGGTAATATGTCCTAAAAAGTCGCGGGTGCGGGCGCTCTTCGGATTATTGAACACCTCATCAGGCGTTCCTTCTTCCACAATCACGCCACCTTCAATGAAGATAACGCGATCGGCCACTTCACGTGCGAAATTCATCTCGTGCGTTACCACAACCATGGTCATGCCGCCTGCCGCCAGCGCGCGCATAACGTCAAGCACGTCGCGCACCAATTCAGGGTCGAGCGCGCTTGTGGCCTCGTCAAACAACATCACATGCGGATCCATCGCCAACGCGCGCGCAATTGCCACACGCTGCTGCTGCCCGCCCGATAATTGCGCCGGATAAAAATCGGCTCTATCAGCCATGCCAACGCGTTCAAGCTGTTCACGTGCAATACGTGCCGCTTCCTCTTTGGAGCGCTTCAGTACCTTTATTTGCGCAAGCTCAACATTTTTCTTAGCTGTTAAATGGGGAAACAGGTTAAATTGCTGAAACACCATGCCCACTTTTTCGCGCAACTTGTTCACGTCAGTGCGCTTTGCAGTAATTTCGTTGCCTTCGATAAAAATATGCCCACCCGTAGGCGTTTCCAGCAAATTGATGCAGCGCAGCATGGTCGATTTGCCCGAGCCCGACGGACCCAGCACAACCACCACTTCTCCGCGTTTGACGTCGATGTTTACGTCGCGCAGCACGGTTGTTGCGCCAAACGATTTCGAAAGATGCTGAATGCTGATCATCGCATCGGCGCTGGCGCCGCGCGTGGACGTTGATGGCATTTCTGTAGATGTTTCAGCACGTACCGGCACAAAAACTCCTTAATTTAGGTATTATGTAGATAGTATCACGCCTTATGGCGAAACAAAAGCTTTAACACGAAAGGCACGCGCCGTATGCTGAATTCTTCCACGGAAACGCCAATTACAAGAACGGAATCGGGAACGGTCTCGCGCGCGGGTGCGGATGCGGGTGTGGGAACGGGAACGGTCATGCACGCGGGTGCGGATGCGGGTGTGGGAACGTGCGGTCTACCTGCGGAAATAGCAACGGAAGCGCATGTGTGTGCGAGTGCAGGAACGGGAACATCCAATGAGCTTTTCGAGCAGCCCGTTCCCTCTTCCAATCAGTCTGGATCTTCCACCGAGAAGCTTGAAGTGATTTTTGGCGCTGACGGATTGCAGCGCTTGCGTGATGCACGCGTAATGGTGCTGGGGTGCGGAGGCGTTGGCTCGAACTGCATCGAAGCTTTGGCGCGCGGTGGCGTTGGTACGCTTATCTGCGTCGACAAAGACTACGTTTCGGCAAGCAATATCAACCGCCAGGCGATTGCGTTTCACTCAACACTTGGAAAACGCAAGGTGGACGTGATGCGCGCGATGATTCTAGACATCAACCCGCACTGCACTGTCGAAACGCACGACACGTTTTTGCAAGCGGCCAGTCTACCTGAGTTTTTGCAGACGAACGCACGCGGCGTTGATTGGATTGTGGATGCTATCGATTGCGTAAGCGTGAAATTAGCGCTTGCAGAATATGCCTGTGAACAGGAGTTACCTCTTATTTCCTCGATGGGCGGAGGGAACAAATTGCATCCCGAATTTTTGCAGTTTGCCGATATTTACGAAACGAAAACCTGCCCTCTTTGTCGCGTAATGCGCAAAGAAGCACGTAAACGCAAGATTGCGGGCTTACGTGTGCTGTACTCAAGTGAACAACCTGCAAAAACGCAGGTGCGCGAGGGGGCAACGCGCGCCGATCGCTCCGATTTAGGCACAATGAGTTACATGCCGCCCATCATGGGACAAATGATTGCGGGTTGGGTAATTCGCAGGATTGTAGGCATCGATGCAGACGAGCAATAGAGCGCATTTCGCCAGCTCACAGGGTGATGAACAGGTGCGTGGGGCGTGCGGGTCGCACGAGGATGTAACAACAATTCAGACGCACGTGCTGTCCGAAGTGTTTGGCGGAGGCGCTGCGCAACCAAGCAGCAAGCTTCACGATGCTGCGCAACCAGGCGGCATGCTTCACGACGCTCACATTCACTTAAACGCGTGTGCAAACGCTGATGAACTTGCTGAATATGCTGCTAACCAGGGTATTTACGTAGCATGCGTAACGCGTAACGCGGAAGAATTTCATGCCGCCCGCGCCCGCTTTGTGCGCTATCCTGGCATTGACGTGGGCCTGGGGCTTCATCCGTGGGATATTACCAGCAAAGCCGCAGCTGAGAAGCTGCTTGCAAACTTTCAAAGCACGCTCGATGCATCAGCGATACAACACGATGCCGCACTCCATGATGGCTCTCCACATACCCAGCCATACAATGCAACACAAAACGCAACGCAGCATGATAGCGCATCTTGTATAACACCACATAATTCGACCGATTATCAGCGCAAACAATCTATGACATTGCCGCAATCAAGCGCCCCACACAACGCAAGCACGCCCCGTGCAAGCACGCACGTTTCCCCTGTTCAACTAATAGGAGAAATTGGTCTTGATTATGCTCCCGCTCATCACGAAACACGCATCTTGCAACAACAGGTGTTTTCGCAGGTCATTAAAGCAAGCTGCACCTACGCACAAGCCATCAACACACGCATAACGCTTTCGATTCATGCCGTGAAAGCATGTGGCGATGTTCTTGATATTTTGGAGCACTACCAGGCATTTCAGCATTGTGCGTGCGTGTTTCATTGGTTTAGCGGCTCGTGCGATGACCTACATCGTGCTGTTCGCAATGGCGCGTATTTTTCGGTGGGAACGCGTATGTTGCAATCGAAGCGCGGGGCTGAATACCTGAAGCTTATTCCGCGCGCGTCACGTTTGATAGAAACCGATTTTCCGCACCACGATGCCACAATTCCGCCTGATGAATGGCGCAAAACGCTTGAAACGCTTGCCGCGGCGCTCTATGAATAAATGCAAGAAAAATGCGAAGTTGCAAAATTTTCACTTCTGAAAAAATGGTGCCCCCAGAAGAATTCGAATCTCCGTTTCCAGCTTGAGAAGCTGGCGTCCTTGGCCTCTAGACGATGGGGGCGTATACACATAGTGGAACTCACCAGCGCCGTACGCTGCGGCTATCACCAACGCACGGCGCGATTGTTCCTATTCGTTCCACGGCACGCGCTGCAACGCACGGCACGCAGCTTCCACAAACGCCTCGCAATCTTCTTGCGTATGAGCTGCGGAAATAAACACCGACTCGAACTGACTTGGCGCAATCAAAAAGCCAGCATCAAGCATCGACGAAAAATAATGCGCAAACTGCTTTGTGTTACAACGCGACGCGCTATCCCAATTACGCACCGGCTTGCTACTGAAAAACAGCGTAAACACGCTTCCGATATTATTAACTTGAACAGGTAATTCGTGTTCGGCACAAAAAGTGCGCAACGAACTTGCAATAAAACTGCACTTGCGCGCAAGCTCGTCGTAGAACACGCTGCCTGCTTGCTGCAACTTGCTTAGCTGCGCATATCCTGCCACCATAGCAACAGGGTTGCCCGAAAGCGTTCCCGCTTGATACACCGAACCAACGGGCGCAAAACCCTCCATGAACTGGCGTTTTCCTGCAATACATCCAACGGGGAAACCGCCACCGATAATTTTGCCGAAGGTGCACAAATCGGCTTCAATACCGAAATATTCCTGCGCACCGCCCAGCGCCAAACGAAAACCCGTGATCACTTCATCAAAAATAAGCAACGCACCATATTGCGTGCACAGCGCGCGAATGGACTCCAAAAAGCCCTTTTCAGGAGGCACAACGCCCATATTGCCACTAACGGGCTCAACAATCACGCACGCAATATCGTTGCCATGCGCGGCGAACAGTTCCTCAAGCGACGCAGCATCGTTGTAGCGCGCCACCATCGTGTCGCTTGCCGTAGCTGCGGTAACGCCTGGCGTATCGGGAATTCCGCAGGTAGCAACGCCACTGCCAGCGCTCACCAACAAGCTGTCACTGTGGCCATGGTAGTTGCCCGCAAACTTCACAATTTTGTTGCGCTGTGTAAGGCCGCGCGCCAAGCGAATAGCACTCATCGTGGCTTCAGTTCCAGACGACACCATGCGCACTTCCTCAACACCGGGCACCACGTCAACAATTTTCTGCGCCAACTGCAGCTCGGCTATGCAGGGAGCCCCAAAGGAAACCCCCTTGTCAAGCTGCTGTTTTACGGCAGAAAGCACCGTGTTATCGCCAGCGCCAAAAATCAGCGGCCCCCACGAGCAAATAAAATCGGTGTAGCAGTTGCCATCGACATCCCACACTTTTGAGCCGCGCGCGTGGTCGTAAAAAACCGGCGTGTCGTTTACGTTCCCAAAGGCACGCACGGGCGAATTCACGCCGCCAGGAATAAGCGTAACCGCCTTCTGAAAAGCCGAAACGCTGTTGTTATGCACTAACGTCATACGAGTTGTCCTCCTCAAAATAACGCATCGATATTTTCTTAAATTCGCACGTTGTTTGCAGCGCGCTCATCTGCAGAACGGGAACGTGCGCCTCGCTTAAAGCGTGCTTCATGCGCTCGACCGTAGCCTCAAGCTCGGCGTCGGTATGCCCGTGAATCATCGCATACATATTATATTCCCACGTAGGAGCCGTTTCACGCGCGTAGCAATGCGAAACCGCCGCCTCGCGCGCAAACACCGCACCAGCACGCTCGATGTCCTCAGGCGCAAAACGCCACACCGTCATGCTATTTGCCGTGTAACCCATGTTTTGATGCTTCACCATTGCACCAAAACGCCTGATAGTTTTGGACGCGCACCAGCCTTTCAGGCGATCGCACACATCCTGTTCGGTAAGGCTTGCATGGGGAACGTGCTGCTGCACGAAGCGCACGGCATCGGCAAACGGAGCTTCCAAGACGCTGGCGTTTGTGCAGGTAGATGACGCGTTGCTGGCGTCGTGGGCGCCGTGCGCTGCGTGGATAGCGTGTTCGGCGATGGTACCGTGTGCAGCGTGGGTGGCGTGTTCGGCGCTGATACCGTGTGCGGCGTGGGTGGCGTGCACGGTGGTGGTACCAGATGGAGCGCACGCATCAGGTGCAGGGGTAGCAGCGCTGTTAGCAGCATCTACGTTGACCTGAGCTGCGTGAGTCGAGTTCAACGGCTGTTCGCGCATAATATCGCCTTGAACCCAGCGCAAAAGTGCCGTGTCAACAGGGTCGTCAGCGGAAAATTCACGCGGAACAGACGGTGCGCTATGCTGCGCATCATCCGCGGCGCGTAATACGTCGTCGTTAAGAATAGCCTGTTCATGAGCCTTTTTCTGCTCGCTTTCATGAAGCGCATCCAAGGCTGCACGCACACTTTGATGGTGTTCCTGATTGCTTTGGCAACTTTGGGAACTTTGATCGTTTTTCTTGTTGTGGCCACTTTCGCAACCTTGTGCATCAAGCGATTGCTGAGCGGCACCCTCGGATTGTAGCGCGGCGCACTCGCACTGTTTTACCTGTTCAGAGGCTATCGGACAGGCCTGCTGCTGAACGCACGAAGCTTCACGCGCATCACCAGCGCTCGTACTGTTACCGCCAGCAGTATTCCCACATGCGCAAGTACCGCCGCCAGCGCTGTTTCCGTCACCCTCAACACCGCCGCCAGCAGTCGCGCCAGCACCGCCACCTGCACCCAAAGCCTTCTGTTGTGCCTGATAAGCCTGCAAAAGCGTCATCGGTTTATGGAGTGTTTTTTCGTCATTCTTCCGCGCATTGAACTGCACTTGTATCTTGAACGTACGCGTCGCAGCCAGCTTCAAGGCATCACGACAACCCGTTTTTTGCACAATTTCCTGGAAAATGCGGTCGCGCTGCGCAGGGGAACGTGCAATAAGCGTAAACCAAATATTGTAGCGATTATCGCGTCCATAATTGTGCGTGACCTGCGGATACGAGCTTACCACCCGCGCGGCAGCTTCAATGGCTGCATCGCCGCCTTCTATCGCCAATGCGCACAGACACGACACATATCCCAACTTGTGCGAGGTAAACGACGCGCCAATACGGCGAATTTTCTTCTGCGCGTACAAATGCTCCAGCGTCTCACGCACCTGTTCGGCCGACAGTCCAAGCTCGTCAGCCAGCGTTTCAAGCGGACGCGGCGTAAGCGGAAAATGCGCCTGAATACGCGAAAGCACCAGCTCTTCCTGACGTTTTTTCGGCGTATAGGCACAGTAGGGCTCTTCTTGCATGTAATCACCATACAAACTAAGCGCCCGCGCGCGGCAACCGCCACACACACTTTTGTACTCGCACGCTCCACATTTGCCCTTCAAGCGCTCGTAATGGCGCAAATTCTCGAACACGGGCGAGTACGTCCAAATTTCCGAGAACGGAATTTCTGTTACGTTCCCCAAGTTCATGTCGAAATAACCGCAGGGCTGCACCTGTCCAACGTGGCTGATGAACGCGAACGTGATGCCGCCCAAACACCCGCGCGTCATGGCTTCCATGCCGTAGGTTGCGGGGCTTACTTTTATGCCCTGAGCTGCGGCTTGTTGACGCAAAATGCGATAATATTGCGGCGAATCGGTGGGCTTGAAATGCATCGGCGAGCTTTGTTGGCGCTCGAATGCCCAGCGCAGCACTTCTTCGTACTCATCAGGCGTAAGCTCAACATCAAGCAAATCGGCACCTCTACCCGTGGGCACAAGCAAAAACGGATGAAACGCAACCGCGCCATTATCCAGCGCTAAATCGTGCAACTCGTCCATCATCGTGTGATTCATCTTGGTGACGGTGGTGTTCACTTGCACGCCAATGCCATATTTGTTCATGTTGCGAATGCCTGTAAGCGTTTCCTCAAACGCGCCATCTTTTCCACGAAACGCATCCTGACCTGCTTCGTTAGGAAAATCAAGCGACACGGCAACGCGCGGAATGTTGTGCTCGTAAATTTTTCGCGCAATCTCGTCGGTAATCATAGTGCCGTTGGTGCCGATAACAGGATGCAGGCCTTTTTCGTGCGCGTAGTCGATAATATCCCAGATGTCAGCGCGCATCAGCGGCTCGCCGCCCGTTAGAATAAGTATCGGGTCGGTGATAGTTGCAATGTCGTCGATAACGGCTTTGCACTGGTCAAGGCTTAATTCTCCAGGATACGGCGCACAATGCGCCGCCGCGCGACAATGAGCACACGCCAAGTTGCACGAACGCGTAATTTCCCACGCAATAATTTTCGGCGGCTTGATGCCTGTGCGCTCCTCGTACGCGCGAGCCGCAGCTCCAGCGCCCGGACGATACGCACGCGTGGGGTCGGATGTGTTCGAGCGATAGTGGATACCGCCCTCGTGAACAGGGATTGTGGCAGTTGACGCAGACGCGTGGCCGCCGGGATGCCCGCCTGGGTGACCGCCAGGGTGTCCGCCCACGTGGGGAACGGGATGACCGCCAGGGTGTCCACCAGGGTGTCCACCTGCGTAGCGAGTCGCTTCCTCGCCCGCGTTCTCGCAAACACACGCGGCTGTACGTTCGCCGCCTTCGTGAACTGGGCACATAACGCTTTTATCCATGGTCAACCTCGCTTAGCCAACGCGCTGCCTCTTTCGCGTGATAGGTGATAATCATGCACGCGCCAGCACGTTTTATGCTTAACAACAGCTCAAGCACAACGCGCTTTTCGTCAATCCACCCATTCTGAGCTGCGGCTTTCACCATGGAATATTCGCCCGACACATTGTAGGCCACCGTCGGAAAATGCAAACGCTCGCGCACGTCGCGCAACACATCCAAATACGAAAGAGCAGGCTTCACCATTACCATGTCGGCACCCTGCGCAATGTCAATTTCAGCCATGCGAACGCCTTCTTCCCTGTTCGCAGGGTCCATTTGGTACGAACGCCTGTCACCATGGGCTGGCGCAGAATCGGCGGCATCGCGAAACGGCCCATAAAAGCCGCTTGCATACTTCGTGGAGTACGACATGATGCCCACGTTCGAAAATCCACCCTGGTCAAGCGCCTGGCGAATGGCAGCCACGTGCCCGTCCATCATATCGGAGGGCGCCACCATGTTCGCACCGGCTTGTGCGTGGCTAAGCGCTTCAGCCGCCAACCACTGAAGTGTTGCGTCGTTGTCGACATCGCCCGACGGCGTCAATTTGCCGCAATGACCGTGGCTTGTGTATTCGCACATGCACACGTCGGTAATCACAAAAAGTTTGGGGTGATCGGCGCGAATTTGTCGGACGGCACGCTGAACAATGCCATTTTCGTCGTAAGCTTGCGAGCCACATTCATCCTTGTGACTTGGCAACCCGAACAGCAAAACAGCCGCGATACCCAACGATTCAAGTTCGCACAGCTCGCTATCGAGCATGTCAAGCGAATACTGAAACACGCCAGGCATCGACTTCACTTCGCGTTTTACCTGTTCACCCTCGCAAACGAACAGCGGATAGATGAAATCGCGCACGCTGAGTTCGGTTTCGCGAATCATTTGGCGCACTTCAGGGCAGGAACGCATGCGACGCGTACGATATAAAGGAAACGGAGCAAAATTCATGATGCTACACCTCACTTGCTGAACAAAGTTGCTTGCCGAGAGCGCCTTGCACGCCTGGTGCCGTACCCGTTGCGGAGGCGACCGTTGCGGCGGACGTTCCCGCACCCGTTACCGCGCCAAGGCCAATTTCTTCATCCGTCAAGTAACATGCCGGATCGCTTGCCCACAAATCGCCTGTTGCAGCTTCTGCGCGCACGCGGAAATTCCCGTTGCAAATATCAAGCCACTTGCAGTGCGAGCAGCGGCCTTTCACAAACGGACGCTTATTTTTCAAGCGGAACATCAGCTCGCTTTGCTCGTTTGTGCGGCTAACATCGCTCCAAATTTCCGAAAACGGACGATTTTTGACGTTCCCGAACGAAAAATGACGCCAAAATTGGTCGGCGTACACTTCGCCATCCCAGCTTACGCACGCAATACCCGCGCCCGTTGAATTTCCCTGGTTCCATTGCAACAACTGCATAATTTCCGCCGCGCGAGCTGGGTCTTCCTTCAAAGTTTCCAGATACACGAAGGGGCCGTCGGCATGATTATCAACCGTCAGAATTTCAGGACGCCCGCCACGCTCAAACCACGCACGCGTTCTGTCCATAATTTTGCGAACGGCAGCGCGCGTTTCTTCGTGGTTCAAATCTTCGTCGATAAGCGCCGACCCGCGGCCGGTATACACCAAATGATAGAAGCACGCGCGGTTGATATTGCGCTGCTCCATCACGTCGAACACATCGTCAATTTCGCGCCAATTCAGCTTGTTGATAGTCATGCGCAAGCCCACTTTTATGCCTGCGTCCTGGGCATTCTTCAAACCCTCAAGCGAACGGTCGAACGAGCCTGGAACGCCGCGGAACTTATCGTGAGTTTCGCGCGCGCCATCAAGCGAAACGCCCACATACGACAGCCCCACCTTCGCAAACTCCTTAGCAAGCTGGGGCGTTATAAGCGTGCCGTTCGTTGAAATAACAACGCGCATGCCGCGATCTTTCGCGTAATGCATAAGCTCGCACAAGTCTTCGCGAACGCAGGGCTCGCCGCCCGAAAACAGCAGAACAGGAGCGCCAAACTGCGCAAGGTCGTCGATCATCGTTTTCGCTTCGCTGGTGCTTAGCTGATCGTAGTGGCGCGCGTCGGAACCCGCATAGCAATGGATGCACTTCAAGTTGCACGTACGCGTGCAATTCCACACCACAACTGGCTTTTTATCGACAGAAAATTGCAGCAAACCGCTTGGCAACTTGTTGGAAAGACGCTTGTAGCGCAAAACGTCAGACGGCTCCACCGCCCCACAATACAGTTTCGAAATTCCTATCATAACATCCCCTATCTCTTGTTCCGCGCGCGTTCGGAGCAATGCGAACGCGGGCGAAATTCCCTCATATATGCTGGTCACGTGCGTGGTATGGACGCACGAACGGACGAGTGAACGAACGAACGCTGGCGAACGGTCATGGCGTCTTGTGATGCGAATAATAGGCACACAAAGCGTCTACCAGGCCATCCGCGTTGTAAATGCGCGCCTCAGCAGCTGGCGTAATGTCGTGAGCAAGCATGGTGCGCGTGGTTATCGGTCCAATTGAAAACGCGTCTACCTGCGAAAAGAACGCCTGTGCATGGGCGCCTAACGCATCGACGGTGGCTTTTACAGCCGACGACGACGCAAATGTGCACGCGTCAATCGAAACACCCGAGCTCAACACCTGTTTTAGCTGCTCGGTGCACTTCTCGCTGCGATACGCGCTTACAACATCTACCTGCGCACCCAAGGCGCGCAAGCCCTCGACCAGCGTGTCGCGCGCTTCTTCGGCGCGCAAAATAAGAACTTTCGAGGTGTGACGAACGCCTGCCGCTTGCAAGGCTTCTACCAGGCTTTCTGCAACAAAGGCCTGCGGCATACAATCGGGAACAATACCGTAACTCTGAAGCGTTTCCGCAGTTGCCGAGCCTATAACCGCCACCTTTGCCGTGCCGAACGCACGTGCATCGCACGGTACATTGGCAGACACAGTGCCACCCGTTTCGCAAGGTACATTGGCAGACACATTGCCAGGTGCATCGTCGCGCGCTTCGTCATGTGTATCGCGACGTGCATCGCCAGCCGTTGCGCCAGACGCTTCGCCAGCCGTTGCGCCAGACGCTTCATCACGTAAGCGACGCAGAGCACTAAAACACGCATCGACACCGTTTGCGCTGGTAAACACCACCCAATCGTAGGACGCTAAACGCGCAACTGCTTCGTGCAAGGCTGCTGTGTTGGTTGGCGGAACAACGCGCAGCGCAGGAACTTCAAGCACGCGCGCGCCCGCTTCTTGCAAGGCGCTTCGAATGTGCGACGAATGAGTGCGCGTACGCGTAATAAGCACCGTTTTCCCAAATAGTGGGCGTTTTTCAAACCAGTTCAGCTGCTTGTGAAGCGTGGCAACATCACCGATGACGATAATGCACGGCGCGGCAATGCCCTTGCGCTGCATCACGTCGAACGCCTGCTCAAGCGTGGTAACGCACGATTTTTGCTGCGCGCACGTTCCCCACATAACCGCAGCACACGGCGTAGTTCCCGCAACGCCGTAGGCGGCCAAACTGCGCTGAATGTGCGGCAAATTTTTCACGCCCATATACAAAACAACGCTCGAGCCGCTGGTGATAAGCCCCGCCAGCGCCTGCCAATTCGTGGTGCTTTGCTGCTTGCTGGGGTCTTCGTTACCGGTTACGAACGTTACCGACGTGGCAATTCCGCGATGCGTGGCGGGAATGCCCGCGTACATCAGCGCCGCAATGCCACTTGTTATGCCTGGTACCACCTCGAATGCAATGCCGTGCTGGTGCAAAACGAGCGCTTCTTCGCCGCCGCGCCCGAAAATGTACGGGTCGCCGCCTTTCAAGCGCACCACGTAAGGACGCATTCCCCGTTCAGCGGCATAATTGAGCGCGGACACGGGCTCCTGTTCAAAGGCGTAATTGGGAACACATTCAAGTGAACGAGAAGTGGTGGGGGTGTTGCACATTTCTGCAGCCCCGTTACACGCCTCCGCAGCCGTGCCACCGCGCATTCCTGCGGCCGCTTCTTCAGCCTGACGTGCCTTTTCTACCAACAGAGCATTGATTTCATCCTGCGTAACGTGCTGCGTGAAACCCTTTTTGCCCACAAAAATACGCTCGGCATGCGCATTGCACATGCCCACAATCTCGTCGCTCACCAGATAGTCATAAATAACGCACGACGCATGTTTCAGCAGGTCAGCAGCGCGAAGCGTCAGCAGCGACGCATCGCCCGGGCCCGCGCCCACCAAATACACCGCCGGCGCACTCTGTGTAACCGTAGGCTTATTCACAAGCACCTCCTGTTGAAGGCGCACGCACCACGTCCGCCAATATGTCAAACGCTCCCTGGGATGCAAGCTGGTCAATGATGCTTTTTTCCGCGTTTGCATACGCGCCTGTAAACGCAGCACGTGCTCTGCGCGCGCCATCGAGCGACAAAACCACGGCATCTACCTGCACGTTTGCGTTGTGAAGGGGTGCGGGTGTGAGTTGTTCATCTCCAAGAGGTGCGGGCGCGGGCGCGGCGTGCACATCGAGAACACGTTCCTGCTGTTCCTCGCGCGCACGTTCCTGCTGTTCCTCATGCGCACGTTCCTGCTGGTCATCGCACGAGAAACGCGCATACACACCAATCGGCGTTTTGCAATCGCCGCCAAGCGCTGCCAAAATACGACGCTCAAGCTGCACGCAGCGCATCGTTTCCGCATCGTTAATGGCCGCAAGCAGCGCGGAAACGCGGTTGTCATCAACGCGCGCTTCAATGCCAATAGCGCCCTGACCTGCAGCGGGAACCATTTCCTGAACCGGCAGATACGCCGAAATATGCGCTCCCAAGCCAATACGCTCAAGCCCCGCAGCAGCCAGAATGGCACCGTCATAGCGTTCGCCGTGAGCTTTCTCGATACGCGTGTCAACGTTGCCGCGCATATCAAGCGGCTGCACCTGGGGAAAGGCCGCACGCAGCTGAGCGCTGCGCCGCAACGAGCCCGTACCAAGCCGCGCACCTGCGGGAATGCTTGCAAGGCTGCGGCAATGCGCCAAACGGGGCCCGCACACCAACACGTCGCGAGCGTCCGCACGCTGCGGCATAGCAAGAATGTCTAAACCCTGCGGCAACACGCGCGCAACGTCTTTCATCGAATGGACGCACAAATCCACGTCGCCTGCCAATAATGCCTGGTCAAGCTCCTTGGTAAACAGGTCTTTGCCGCCCAGTTCCGCAAGCGACTTCGACAAAATGCGGTCGCCTTGCGTTGTATACGTGCGCATGCTTACATCCAGGTTCGGATGTACTTGTTTCAGCAGGTCAGCCACATAATTCGACTGCCATAACGCCAATTTGCTTGCACGCGTGCCAATAATAAGCGTTTGCTTCATCGCGCTACTCCTTCGGCAGAACGTGCGCCCTCCTGCTGCAAGGTTTCGCAATTTTGACGCCTTGAACAGCCTTTTCCCTCAAGACACGTAGGATGCGCGCAATGCGGACAGCCCGATCCTGGCGGGTTTGTGTCCAGCCCAAACAAATAGCGCGCCGACACCGTGTAATAAAACGACGCGCTGGTGTGCGCCTCTTTGCGCAAACGCGCCGTAGGTCCATGCAGCAACTTCTTGGCAATGGCTTCGCCGTACAGCTCAAGCAGCTGGCATTCGTCGCTCGACAGCTTCTGACCGCGCGCGTTCTCGAACGATTTGATGCAACGCTTGAGCTCTCTATCAACCACAACGCTGCCTTTTTCGTACATTTCTTTGATGGTTGGCGTAACACTGCGCTCTTGCATCCACGCCAAAAACTCCGATTGGGCTTGCTCAATAAGCTTCTCAACAGCACCAACGGCCTCCATACGTGCACTCAGCCCCGCATCAACAACATGTTGAACGTGTTGCGTGTCAAACAGCTGAACGCCTGGCAGCGATGCACACGCGGGGTCGATATCGCGCGGAATTGCGGCGTCGATAAGCACGAGTTGAGCGTCTGACGTGGGGTTTTCAGCAGTGTGATGCGCATTACGCGCCATTTCCAGCTGTTCGGCATCTACGACAAACGAAGATGCGCGCGTCATACTCATAACCAGCTGCGATTGGGCAATATACGAGTACCGATCGGCAAAATCGATGGCCTGTAACACGGTAGGCGTGGTAGATTGTTGCGTTTCAGCGCCGTCCGTTCCCGCGACGTCCGTTCCCGCAGCTGACGTGCGCATTTCTGCTTTCAGCTGTTCTACTACCTGCTGTGCATGCGCATAATGACGCGACGCCACATAAATGGTTTTCACGGGCGCTTGCAACAGATAACGCAGCGACAACTGCGCCATTTCCCCTGCTCCCAGCACCACACACGACGCATCCTGAAGAGCGCTGCAATGTTCACGCGCAATATGCATCATACTGGTTGACATCGATACGCAATCCGAGCCAATGGCAGTTTCGCTACGCGCACGCTTGCCAACGCTAAGCGCCGTTTTGAACAGGCGGGAAAGCACTTCTGAACAGGTGTTATGAAGCTCTGCCATCTCGAAGGCGCGCTTCGTTTGACCCAAAATTTGCGCTTCTCCAAGCACCATGGAGTCAAGCGAACACACCACGCTGAACAGGTGCGATACCACTTCCATGCCGCGCTTTTCGTAGCAATAATTCTCGATAAGCCAAGCGGGCGATTCGGAAAAACTGTGCTGCGACTGCACTAAACGCGCGGTGCATAACGCAACAAGTGCCTGATGAGCAAGCCTATCGGTTTGCGCGTTTACGTACAGCTCGGTGCGATTGCACGTAGAAAGGATGACAACTTCATCGATGCCGCGCTCGCGCAACAGCGCCTGGGCGCACGACGTAAGGTCATCGGGGGTAATGGCAAGCGCTTCGCGCACCCGCAATGAGGCGCTTTTGTAGCTTGCTCCAAGCAGAAACAAGCTCATCGTGCGCTCCCTTCTTGGAAATCGTCGCAGGTCAAGGCTTCGAAATTGGTGTAGTCACCTGCATAGTCGTAGGCAGAATTGGAAGCGCGGTCCGCCGCATAGTCGCCTGCATAGTTGAAGACGCGTTCAGCCGCACGCTCGCTGGCACATTCAGCCGCACGCTCGCTGGCGCTCTCACCTGCTCGTTCGCGCACACGTTTTCCAGCATGTTCACGCACACGCTCCGCCACATGATGATGCCCCTGCGCAGGACGGCGCAGCAAAGGTGCAACAATTTCGTCGTAAAGCGCGTAAATGTCAAGCTGTTCGCCCTGTTCAACGCGCTTTTCAAGGCCCGCCTGCGCAACCGCCTCAAACAAAGGCGTGCGATTGACGGCATCGCCCTCAACGCGCTGCTTGATAAGCGTGCGCAACTCGCCCAGCACGCGCACATATTCTTCCCAATAGGCAGGATACTGAGCCTCAAGCGCATGACGAATGTGTTTTGCCACTGTTGGCGCAGCTCCACCGCTTGAAACGGCAATCTGCAAATCGCCGCGACGCATCAGCGACGGCACAATGCAATTGCACAACACGGGAACGTCCACCACGTTGCACAGGCAATTATGCGCCTCGGCATCAAGAAAAACTTGCTTGTTGACCTGGGTAGATGACGTTGCTGCAAACACCAAAAACGCGTCAGAAATATCGCCCGACTCGTAGGCGCGAGGCGTCCACTGAATAAGATGCGCGTGCGCCCATTCCTGAATTTTCGGCGTCGCATCAGGAGCAACAACATGCACGCTGGCTCCATACTCGCGCAAGGTAGCAATTTTTCGTTCCGCTACTTTGCCTGCTCCAACAACAAGTGCACGCTTGCCTTCCATGTAAATGAACAGCGGATACGGCGCGCGTTTCCCGCAATACGTCATACTCTCCCCTTTAAGTGCAATTCCCACCCTGCTTATGTGAATAAACGCATTTACATAAGCGCATACGTATACTAAAGGGAGTTTGTGATATTTATAACTGTTAAAAGTGCTAGTTTTTTAAGAACGTGCGCAGCGGAGCAATACGCTTACAGAAATAATAAGCGCGTAGTAAAGATTTACAACCTGTGAAAATAGAGAGGATAGCAAACACTGGAACCGTCCGTATGCGGCCTCTCTGCAGGTAGCACGCGTGTTTCGTGGGGAACGCAGCGGAGCAGCGGGGTGGTGCTGGGGAACGTGGCGGAGCAGCGGGCGGTGCTGGGGAACGCAGCAACGCGCACGTGGCGGCGAGGCGCGGATTACTCATGGGCGTGAAGCGTGAGGATGCGGGTCTGAACTGCGGCGGTGCAAGGCACAGAAGCCACACACCACTTCGCACACTGCTATCACGTGACGCAGCGTTTCGTTCGCCTTAGATACTTTGAGCTGCGTTTACAAATTCGATAAGCTCGTTTCGGGAATGCACGCCCAACTTTCGATAGGCATTTTGCTGATGGAAGCGCACCGTCGAGTTCGAAACAACCAATTTTTGCGAGATATACGCGCACGAAAAACCTTGCGCCGTAAGCAACACAACCTCGGTTTCGCGCTTGGTAAGGCCATACTCCTGCGACACCACATCTATCTGCTGTTTCATTTTTTCTTCAAGCGAGATGGCAGCTTCATCGCTGCGAGGCGCCCTTTCTGACACGGCGTGCGAGGAACCAGCAGAACCAGCAGCAACTCCAACACCAGCAGCAGCACCAGCGGCGGCATTGCGTTCCCCACCAGCAGGAACACCGTCACCGTAACCGCTCACGACACCAGCGTTCGCACCAGCACCGTCTGCGGTAATACCCGCGGAAACACGTTCCCCACCAGCTAACACCTGTGCCTCCTGACGCGCATCAAGCTCACCAGGTGCACCCGCTCCCTGCAACGCACCCGCACCTTGCAACGCATCCGCCTGACGCGCCACTTCCTGACGCGCATCAAGCTCACCTGATGCACCGGCCGCATCGAAGCCCTCAATCACCTCGGGCATGTCGTCAATGCGATACGGAATAAGGCTCACTTCATGCGACAAAATTACGCCTCCCACCAAAATAAGCGCCACAATAACGGCAATCGCGCAACCCACGTTGCTCAAAATATGCACGTTCATTGGCAGCAGTGAGCCCACGGCGCCGCCCACCAGCGACGCAAGCGATCCATTGGCGCAAATAAGCAGCAAGCCCACCAAAAAGCCGCGCGGAATTTTCAGCGTTGTGAACAGGGCGGGGAAAATAATCCAGTACAACAAGCGCGAGCAAAACACCGACGCCAGCAGCAAGCCAAGCGTGGTTTGCACAAACATATCCGACACAAAACACGAGCTTAAAATGGCAAGCGCCAAAATAACCACCGACGGGAAGCCAATAAAATGCAACCATCTGCGCGTACACACAATCAGATACACCACAATCGTTAGCGCCACCAGCACTGTTATTACGTATACTGCAATGTTCGCGCCGTCGCTTAGCATAATAAGACGCTTGTAGGCAATGGCATACAGCGCGGTTCCCAAAAATCCGCTTGACAGCACCAAAATAACGCTTAACCAGGGAATACGATGCAGAACGCCCTCTTGCAGCTTCGTTTCGGTACGCGCGCATTGCAGCGTGCCATCGATGCGCAGCACGCTTATTCCTGAAATGAACGCACACACCGCGGCAACGATCAGGCAAATTTCGCGCCCCAAACCAGGCACCATCATCAGCGGCGCCGCCAGCAACACGCCGCCCAGCACACTCACTACGATGGAGCGAATGCTAAACGTGCTTAGCAGCAGCATCCACGTATACATGACCAGGGCGTTTGCGACGCTTGCAACCAGGTAGCACGGCGCAACAACCCACGATTCCATCGACGCGCAGGCAATAACGATACTTGCAACCACCATGCACACAACCGAAACAATAAGCGCAAGCGGCTTCAAGGAAATGTGCCTGCTGTACGAAATAACAGCAAGCAGCGCAAAGGTGACAATTTCGCTAATGGCACGAAGCGCATAGTACGGATCGGAAATGGCTGCTCCGCCCGAAATAAGGTATCCCACAAAGCCCGTAGACAGCATGCGACTGTATGCAATCATGCAAGCGAAACCAAACGCCGCAACAAGCAGCACGTTCAGCGGCTGATGGCGACGTTCGTGCAAAGATGCTTGCGAAAAAGACGCCTGCGAAGCGCCAGCGGAAGTTGATGTCATAATGCTACCTATTCTTTTGCGGTGCAGATGCTACACGCGCACCTTGCACACGAACCATGATGCAACTATTGAGTACGTTTATTATCGCTATCCTTGCGCAATGACGCAAGGCGTAAAGCATAAGGGTGAAGAACGGATGTAGCGCGCGGCTTGGTGGGGCGGCGGTGCTGGTGGCGCGTGGCACGACAGTAATGGGGAACGTGGCTGAGCTTGCTAACAGCACACGAGAACGGATGTAGCGCGCGGCGCACCGAACAGCACTGGCAGAAGGGTGAACGAACGAGCCTGAAGCGCGTTCCTGAAGCGCGGCTTGGTGGGGAAACGCGTTCCCGACGTGCGTTATTGAAGTGCGTTTAGAAGCTTTTGTAAGGCTTCTTGAACCGTTGTGCCGTCAACGTTTACCGTAATGTTTGCATAACGCCTGTACAGCGGCACACGTTCGCTGTATAGCTGCGGCAACGATACCACGCTGCCATCACGCGCAACAACGCCACGCTCCTGCAAGTTGCCAAGGCGTTTTTCCAGCTCATCGCACGATACTTCCAGATACACAAGGGGGCCTAGCGTTGCAACATGCTCCATAGCGCGCGCAGAATACACCGCACTTCCGCCCGTTGAAATAACTGCGTTTTCATGATCAATCGAGCACACGGCATCGCTTTCAATCTGAAGAAAACGAGCCACGCCATGCTTATCGATAAGCTGCTCCAGGGTTTTGTGATAGGTGCTTTCAATGAGCTTATCAGCATCAATAAACTGCTTGTTCAACTGATGCGCCAGCGCACAACCCAGCGTCGACTTGCCCGACGCGGGCATGCCAATAAGCGTAATGCTTCCTGCGTACGCAGAAGATGTGTTCAAGGACGTGTGCGCCATCTGCGGTTGATGTGGTAAAGCATCAATTTTCTGGTGGCGCATAATTCACTCCTTTATCAACTATTTAACCGTTAATAGCATGCCAAAGCTTGCTGGCTGCACTTGTTCCAACAACTTTTTCTCCGCCAACAATATAAGCCTTCTTTACGCTACTAAAATCAACATCACCAAAAGATGTTGTATTGCTATCATCAGTTAACAAAACAGGACTATTCTTCTTTCCAAAGAAAGGAGCAGCTGCCAAAGCGTCAGTAAATCCCCAGCTGGTAGTCGCACCGACAGTGCTCATATCAAATTCACCTTGGAACCGCTTCAAAAACTCTTTAGAAGTATCATAGCAGGTTTCTCCTGCAATACGTTCTACCGCAATACCATTAGATTCCAAAATACCCTGAACATCACTGCTCACAACCGAAGCACCACCAACAATAATAACTTTCTTAATACCGTTTTTCTTCATAGTATTAAGCGTAGCACTATCAAGAGAGCTTGTATTATAGTCAGCTAAATAAATAGGACGCTTTGTTGCAAACGCTAAACTACTTGCTGAAAGAGCATCAGTAAAGCCCCAACTGGTTGCAAGAAATGCTTCATCAGAATGTCCAACTTTATCAGCAATCAAATTAGCCGTATCACTTGCCATATTTCCTGCAATGCGCTGAACCTGAATATTCATTCCCTGAAGTTGAGAAACAACACTATTGCTTAGAACGCTTTCTCCACCACATACAAATACCTGTTTTACACCAAGGCGTTGCAATTCTTGAATAGTTTCCGCAGGAAGCCCATCATAGTTAGATAACAAGATAGGACAATCATATTTACCCGCTAAGCTGCTTGCGGCTAGTGAATCCCAATAACCATCTTTTGTTGAAACAACAGCAAATTCAGATGTTTGAAGGAACGCTTGTTTAACAAGGTTTTGCATAGTACCAAGTGCGG
>CAMPNZ010000025.1 GCA_946892075.1 uncultured Coriobacteriales bacterium | reverse complement strand
TTTGTGCCCGGATACGAAAAACGAACCCGCTTTGCGCGACGTGGAACAGGGCGTGAAGTTGCGTCCAACAAGCGCGTCGGTGCAGCAGGTTCGTTTTTCGTATCCGGGCACAAACGAGTGCGTGCTACGCGATGTGTCGCTTGAAATTCCTGCCGGGAAAATTGTTGGCATAGCAGGCAAAAGCGGCTCGGGCAAGTCGAGTTTGTGCCGATTGCTGATGCGTTTTTGGGATGTGTCGCAAGGCCGCATTTTGCTTTCTGACGTTCCTATCGATACTATTGAAACGCGCTCTTTACGCGCAGGTCAGGCGCTTGTTGAGCAAGATACGTACATTTTCCATACCTCAATTAAAGACAATGTGCTTATCGCGCGCGGCGATGCTTCGTTTGAAGACGTGCAAGAAGCATGCAAGCGCGCCTCGCTTCACGACTTTATTATGAGCTTGCCGCAAGGCTATGAAACGCAAGTAAGCGAGCTTGGCTCGTCGCTGTCAGGTGGTCAGCGCCAGCGTTTGGGACTTGCGCGCGCTTTTTTGCACGACAGTTCGTTTTTGCTGCTTGACGAGCCAACAAGCAATTTAGACTCGCTGAACGAGGCTGTTATTTTAAGCAGCTTGCGCTCGCTTGCGCGGAAGCGAACCGTGGTGCTAATTTCGCACCGCGCATCAACGATGAACAGCGCCGATGTACACTACACGCTTGATTGTGGACGGGTGTCGTAGCCGCACGTGTGGGGGAGCACACTGAGAGGGGATTGGTATGGTTCAACATGTTGAACAGGTAAAACACAAGGATGGCAACGCAGCGCCGCAGGCGTCGCTTGACGCGCATGGCGTTGCGCATAATCGGCCGCTTACGCCTGAAGAGCGCCGCGAAAAGCAAGACAAAGAAATAAGCAACGTGTCGCGCATGATAGGCATCTATTGTCACGGCGTGCATAAAAGTGCCAAGGGACAGTTGTGTGATGAGTGCCGCGAGCTGCTTGAATATGCGTCTGCGCGCATTCGTGCGTGCAGGGTGATGGACACGAAAACCTTTTGTTCGTCATGCAAAATTCATTGCTATGCGCCTGCGAAACGCGAACAAATTCGCCAAGTCATGCGCTATGCAGGGCCGCGTATGATGCTCGTTGACCCTGGTCGCGTTCTTGAACATATTATCGATTCGCGCAAAGCACGCGCTTTCGAAAAACAAAGCAATAGTACGCAAGCATCAAAATAAGAACCGCACTCCACGTAAGCGGAAACACGTATCCAACGCCTGGTGCCCCAAGCGTTGTTAACGGCGTGAACAGCAACAGCGCGCAGCGTCCGCCCACAAAACAGCTTAAGACAACCAGCATCGCGTACAGCGTTTTTTTGCCGCCGCGGCAAATTCCTACGAACACTTCCACAAACGCGTAAATAAAATACAGTGGAAATACGGCGCGCATAATACTTACCGTGATGGCAATGACGTCCGCATCGTGTGTGAAAAGACCCACAACAGTATCGGCGAACAAATACAGCGCACCTGGGAAAAGAATTGACAGGCCGCCGCCCAGCGCGCATGCTACCAGCAAACCCTGTTTCACGCGAGCATACTGCGCCGCTCCCAAATTTTGCGCTGTGAACACGTTGAGCGCCGGGCTCAGGGCGATAAGCGGGCCGTAGCAGAGTATTTCAATCTTGAAATACGCCGTAAATGCCGCAATTTCGTGCGTGCCCAGCGTGTTAATGATACTTTGTATAAACGCGTTTGAAAACGTGATAAGCGCGCCTTGCACCGCAGATGGCAGACCAATAGACAGTATGTGTTTGCATTCGTGCGCGTCAATGCGCAGCTTGCGCAGGCGCACCGCGTAATCGGCGTGCAAACGGGTAAGGCACAGCAGCATAAGCACACACACGATTCCTTGCGCAATTAAGGTTGACCAGGCGATACCTTCGACATCGCTGTGCAGGAGGCATATAAAAGTAAGATTGAGCACAACGTTAAGCACGCCTCCGATACCTTGAATGTACAGCGGAATTTTTGAATTGCCAAGCCCTCGCATAATGCCTGCTCCCATGTCGAACAGCGCGTAAAACGGCAAGCTTAAAAAGTAAATTTGAACGTACGTTACCGTGCTTTGCAAAATTTCTTCGGGAACGTTTTGGCTTTGCATCAGGGGAAATGCCATGATACTGCCACCAAGCCCAATGCAGGCGCTTATGATAAGCGAAACGATAAGCGACGTGTGAATGTTTGCCGAAATACCTGTGTGGTTGCGCGCGCCAAAATAGCTGGCTATGGCTACGTTTGCGCCCAACGCAAGCCCCGAAAAGAAGCTAATCCAAAGCACGACAACAAAGCTTGCAGCGCCAATAGCGGCAAGTGCGTCGGTGCCAAGAAGGCTGCCTGCACACAGTGCATCGACTGTTGCGTACAGCAGCTGTACTAAACTAAGCACAAACAGGGGCAATGCAAAACGCAAAAGCGCGGTGCTAACGCGACCTTCAGTTAATGTGTGTTCCATAGTATCCTCACCAGCATAAACGCAAGCGATGCGCATGCTGTTTGTGTCTGTGTGGCTCTTACGTGCGAACGTGTGTCGCTTGCAACGTTGTTGGCGCAGCGCTTCAAATGGCGCTGATATGCCCCTTGCAATGCTGGTAACGCGTTTGGATTCGCATGCGTGTTCGAGCTTGTTGAGAACGCGTTCGCAATTGCGCACACGTTTCTGAAGCCGCGGCCGACCACGTTCCCGCACCCGTGCCCAAACACGCACCCGACCACGTTCCCGAGTTCGTGCCCAACCACGTTCCCGAGCGATTTTTAGAGCCTCTTCCCAAATATCCCTTTCAGTATTGTATCGAAAGATGGGGCGTTTACCTTTGCATTCACACGAACTGCAATTTTTTCATAAGCGAATAATTTCCGAATTGTAAAGATTGTGCACCGACCAAAGCGGTATACTATTCAAGTTATGGTACGGAGCTTGCGCGAGGAGGGCATATGATTGAATGCATGAAAACTGGCCCTGATGGGACAACGAAAATCCCTGCTCCGGTACCAGGTTGTTGGATTAGCGTGGTGAAGCCCGACCAATCAGAGCGCCAGTGGCTGCAAGAGACCTTGGGGATTGTGCCTGAGTTCGTGCGTTCAGCGTTTGACGAAGAGGAAAGCTCGCATACCGACTTTGATGACGACACAAAGCAGGCGCTTGTTATCGTTGACTGCCCGTGCGTTGAGGACGATCAGGAAAGCGACGATCCATCGACGGTGCAGTATGAAACGCAGCCGTTATCGTTGCTGTTCATTCCCGAAAAAGACGTGATTGTTACGGTGAGCTTGCGCCGCAATGAAACCATTGAAGCGTTTTTATCGGGGCGCGTGCGCAATATCAATACGAACTTGAAAACACGCTTTTTGCTGCGCATTTTGCTGCATGTTTCGCAGCGCTATCTGCAATGTTTGCGCAACATCGACCGGCAATTTAACGCTAACGAAAAAATTCTGCGCGAAACCTTGCGCGATGAGCAGCTTATTAAAATGCTCGGATTTCAGAAATCGCTCGTGTATTTTTCGACATCGCTGAAAGCCGATGAAGCAACGCTTACGCGCATCAAAAACCGCCAGATTATTCGCTTGTACGATGACGATAAAGACCTGCTTGACGACGTGTTTATCGAAATTCGTCAGGCTATCGAGATGACAAGCATTTATACGAACATTTTGGAAGGTACTATGGATACCTTCGGCACTATCATTAACAACAATGTAAGTCAGTCTATGCGTATCTTAACGGTTGTTACCCTGGTGCTTTCGGTACCAACGATTGTGTTTAGCTTTTATGGGATGAACACCGAGGACAAGCTGCCTTTTGCAGCCGACTGGATTCCGCCGATGATTATTACGGCGGCGCTCTGCGTGGTTGTTATTGTGCTTCTGCGCCGCAAGCGCCTTATTTAGTTTCCATGTCAAAATTTATATAAGTGTGGTCGGTTGACAATTTTGTCATTGAAAAAGAAGCCGACCATGCAGTCGTTAAAGGATTATCACAAGCAGGCGAAACGAAGCACTAAACATGCAAAACCTTAGTGCTGCCTGCGCGCTACGAATCTCATATTCGCTTGCGTTCGTTCATTACGTGCACTTTGCACGCGCATACGTTAGGTTTACGAGGCGGGCACTCGAAAGGGTGTCCGCCTTATCTTTGCGTTCAGCGCACGTTTTTGCAATCTTTCGTTTATAATTTTCTTAGCTTTTGACAATTGCGTGTAGCGCCTTTGCACACTCCCTACGAAGTGCAGGCGCTGCGCGTTCATGTGCGTTCTACATGAAAATTGAAAGGATTACCATGGACACGTTTGAGCTTATCAAAGACACACTTGCTCATAATCTTGACATCGACCCGAACACCGTAACTGTTAACTCGACGCTTGAGTCGCTTGGCATTGATTCGCTTGATATGGTAGAGCTGATCTGCGACATTGAGGACAAACTGAACATTGAATTTGGCGAACCAGAGGGCCTGAAAACTATTGGAGACATTATCAATTACATCGATACGCTTTCTAGTGCACACGAATAAGTGCTGCTGCAACGCGAGCGCAGAGCTCGCGCCCGCGCTCGAGCACGTTCTCCACGTGCGGCGCATGTTCGATAGAATACTTACTATACCTGCACGTATATCAACTTAACCAAAGGCGGAACTATATGAAACGCGAACATTTAGAAGGAACCGTTGCTCGGATGCTTTCCATTTACGGCAATTCAGACGTGTTTTTTACCAGTCCAGACAGGCGTTTCCCAAACAGAAACACCATCATTGGCATTCTCAAAGACATTCGCACAATCATGTTTCCGCGTTATTTTGAAGACGAGAAGCCCAGCCACTCGAATCTTGAATACTTCGTGGGAACAACGCTTGATGCTGTGGGCGATGCACTGTTTCGCCAGGTACGCGAGGCTTTGCTGTTTCGTGATGCACCGCAGACATCGCTTGAGGAAGCTGAACAGCGTTCGCGCACTATTACGAAGCAGTTTCTGAATAAAATTCCCTCGTTGCTTGAGCTGCTCATTAAAGATGTCGATGCCGCGTTTGAGGGCGATCCTGCAGCTCAAAGCCGTGAGGAAATTATATTTTCGTATCCTGGGTTTTTTGCGATTTCGGTGTATCGCATTGCGCACGAGTTGTACGTGCTTGACGTGCCACTGATTCCGCGCATTATGACCGAGTATGCGCATCAGAAAACGGGCGTTGACTTGAACGCAGGTGCCCAGGTAGGAGAGTATTTCTTTATCGATCACGCAACAGGTGTTGTTATTGGTGAAACCACCATTATTGGCAATCACGTAAAAATTTACCAGGGTGTTACCCTTGGCGCGCTTTCGACGCGCGGCGGTCAGAAGCTTGCCGGCGTGAAGCGTCACCCAACGATTGAAGATGACGTAACCATTTACTCGAACGCGTCTATTTTGGGCGGAGAAACGGTTATCGGCAAGGGGAGTGTTATCGCAGGTAGCGCCTTTGTTACCGAGTCGGTGCCCGCTGGCTCGCGCGTATCGGTGCGCTGCCAGGAAGTAAACGTTCACCAGCACCGCTCCAAAACGTCGTAAGCGGCGCAGGTAGCGCCTTGCGTTTGGAGCGTGTTCAGGCTGTTTATGTGTAGGCAGCTTGTATTCTGCACATCTTTCGTGTGTTTCGCGCGTTTGCAACGTGCAGCATTGATGTTGTGCGCAAAAGCGAAGAAAAGAACAATGCACCTAAACGAAATACGCCATTGAGCAGGAAATGTGCCGCTCGCGTGCTTTTTTTACGTTTCGCAATATTGTTCTAGACGCAAGCTTACAGTTTCGCTACAATTTAGTTCCATAGTTATACGCGCAGAAGTGAACCGCGGCACTCCGAACGCGCAAACTTAGCCCTTACATCGGATTTCAACGATAGGACAGACTATGGATTTCTTGATTGCTCTTACGGGCACGATAGATTCGTATATGTATACGTATCTGTTGGTGTTCCTCCTCATTATTGCTGGTTTTTATTTCTCAATTCGTACCAAGTTTGTACAGTTTCGTTTGTTCAAGGATATGTTTTCTGTTCTTCAGGAAAAACGTCACGTTGATGGGCAAAGTGCAGTTTCGTCGTTTCAGGCGCTGATGGTGTCTACCGCTTCACGCGTTGGAACTGGCAATATCGCTGGCGTTGCAACAGCCATTGCCACCGGCGGCCCAGGCGCTGTGTTCTGGATGTGGGCGATGTCGCTTATTGGCGCTGCATCTGCGTTTATCGAGTCGACGCTTGCGCAAATCTGGAAAATTCGCGGTGAAGACGGTGAATTTCGCGGCGGACCCGCTTACTACATCAGCCAGGGTTTAGGTAAACACTGGCTGGGTGTTATTTTCGCAATTTCGCTTATTTTGTGCTTCGCGATTGGCTTTAACGGCCTGCAAGCATACAATTTAAGCTCGTCGTTTGAGTATTTCATTCCCAATTTCAAAAACTCGCGCGCTGCGTTTGCTATTGCTGTTGTACTAACGGTTGCCACGGCGATGATTATTTTTGGCGGCGGTAAGCGCGTTGGCGTTCTGTCTTCAATTATCGTGCCTGTTATGGCGATTGTATATCTTGGCTTTGCGCTGATACTTACCGTAATTCATATTGGCGAAGTACCCAGCGTTTTCGCGCTTATCTTCGCTTCCGCATTCGATTTTCAGTCGATTTTTGGCGGCTTTATGGGCTCGGTTGTTGTTATCGGTATCAAACGAGGCCTGTTCTCAAACGAAGCTGGTATGGGTTCTGCGCCAAACGCCGCAGCTTCTGCATCAGTATCGCACCCTGCAAAGCAAGGCCTTGCTCAAACGCTTTCGGTATTTATTGACACGATTGTTATTTGTACGTGCAGCGCTATGATTATTTTGTTGTTTTACGTGTCGGGCGAGCCGGGCAAACTTAACGGCATGCCATTGGTGCAAGCTGCCGTGCAACATGCGGTTGGTGAAGTGGGCATTTACGTTATTACGTTTGCGATTGTCGCGTTTGCGTTCTCAAGCATTATCGGCAACTATTTCTATGCGGAAAGTAACATCAAATTCATTAAGAACAACAAGGTTGTTTTGTTGGTGTTCCGCATCATCTGCTGCATTGCAGTATTTATGGGAGCGCAATCGAGTTTTGACCTTGCGTGGAACATCTCCGACATTTTGATGGGCATTGAAGCAATTATCAACATTATTGCCATACTCATGCTGGGGAAGTGGGCACTTGCAGCGTTAAACGATTACCAAGCACAAAAGAAAAAGGGGCTTGACCCGGTGTTTGTGTCGAGCAGCGTTCCTGGTATGCCGCATACTGAGTGCTGGAATACACCGCGTGAGAAGTTGGAACATATGGAGCACGAACCTGCGAAAGAAGCATGCAAGCACGTTGCAGCCGAGTTGTTCCGCGATTAGCAAGGGTGCAAGAATGGAGCGTGCATAAACGCATCATGCACGCGCCATAGGTATTAGTTTTCTTGTGAACGTTATGAAACAGCGTGGTTTAGCTTATGCTAAGCCACGCAAAATTTCAGGTCGAAACAGCGCAGATAGAAAAAACTCCGCTAGAAAAACCGCAGATAGAAACTATGCCTGCTTAGGGCGATAAATAGCGCAATTATTTGGTGTTTCGTATACTTCGATGCAACTGACAGGAAGGTTTTTCTGTTGCAAGGCACGATAAAAATACTGCGCTAAGTTTTCAGCGGTCGTGCGAAACGGCAGGATGGTAAGCTTAAACCCTTCACGCTTAAGACACTCAAGCGTGTCAGCGTGAAGTGAGCCTTCCTCAACCAAAAACGTATGATCCAAACGAGCTACTTCTTCTCGAAATATCTTCTTGAACAGGGAAAAATCTAGCACCATATCTTTATGCGTACCCTCAGTTTGCAAGTGTTCCTGCGCAATATAGCCCACCACACGCCAGCGATGTCCATGCAAATTTTCGCACTTGCCATAATAGTCAGTTAAAAAATGAGCACTATCAAATGCCGATTCTGTTTTTAGTTCGAACATAATTCTCTTTTCGTTCACTTTTTTGCACGCTTATGGTACGGTAAGTAAGACAAAGCAAACAATTGCAGCCTTGCACAGTTGCCACCAGTCAGCCAAAAGCATAAGCCGTTGCATGTCAGTATAGCGTATCTGGTGCGTGCAGGGTGTACAATCATTGCGTAAGTGATGAGGTGTTCGTATGTATTTCTACGTTGAGTATAAGCCCTTTGTATCAGTGGGCGTTACTCTTTTGCAAGTTTCGCAGGCACTGGCAGGGCACCGTGATTTTCTTGACCTGTGCAAACACAAAGGCTCGCTTATGTTTTCGGGAACGTACCCTTCGCACGGCGGCGGTTTTATGCTGTTCAAGGCCGATTCCATCGACGATGTTCACAGCTGCGTTCAAAGCGATCCACTGCTTTATTTAGGCATTCAAAAATGCACGATTACGCCTTTTTCGCCTGATGATTCAACCGAATTTGTTTTAAACTTGTGGAACGACACGAACGCCCAATGCGAGTAGCGTACCCTCTTTTCCGCGTGGTTGTTACCAACAGCAACGGGAACAGAAAATAAAACGCCAGCAATAAAATGGCAGCAATAAAAATGCGTGGACACCGTGCGTAATGCAGATTACTGCGTATAATAGTGCGTAGAGAATGGTTAAAACATTTTGTGTGCCTTAAGGAGACGGTATGGAACCCATTGCATCGTTTACGGTTGATCACATTCGCCTTGTACCAGGAGTTTACGTGTCGCGCATCGATCAAGACCCCGCAAGTGGTGCGTGCATAACCACCTTCGACCTGCGCTTTACAGCTCCTAACCGCGAGCCTGTTATGGATACAGCTGCGGTTCACGCGCTTGAACACCTTGGTGCTACGTATCTGCGCAACAACCCTACGTGGAAAAATCGGATTGTGTATTTTGGCCCTATGGGATGTCGAACGGGCTTTTATCTGCTGGTATTTGGGCAGGCTACCTCGCGCGACGTGGCGCCACTTCTTCGCGATTTGTGTGCGTACATTGAAGCATATCAGGGTGACGCTCCCGGTGCTCACCCAGCTGAATGCGGCAATTATCACGATAGCGACGTGCCCGGCGCGCGCTATTGGGCGAAGCGTTATCGCGAAACCGTTTTGGAGCGATTGTCGGATGAAAACACGCAGTATCCAGCGTAACAGAAAGAAAAGAGGCGCGTGATGGCAAAAATCGGCATTATAGCAGCTATGGAGGTTGAAGCCGAAGAGTTGAAAGCAGCGCTTACAGATGCGCGCGCTGTGTATCACATGGGAATGAATTTTATCGAGGGCACGCTTGATAAGACGCCCGTTGTTGTTGTTCGCTCGGGCATTGGCAAAGTAAACGCAGCTATTTGCGCTACAACCTTGCTGCAGCGCTTCGGCGTTACGCATGTCATTAACACGGGCATTGCTGGATCGCTTGACGAACGTATTCGCATTGGCGATTTGGTGATTTCAAGCGATGCTGTCCAGCACGACATTGACGCCACCAAATTTGGATATCGACGTGGCGTTATTCCTCAGCTGGGTATTTCGTCGGTGTTCGTGGCAGATAGCGCTATGCGGCAAGCTGCTCGCATTGCTGCTGTGAATCAGGTGTCTAACGAGCATGTTTTTGAGGGGCGCATTGTGTCGGGCGATACTTTTGTTGCCACGCGCGAGCAGAAAGCCGACCTGGTTGCAACATTTGATGCTATATGTTGCGAAATGGAGGGTGCATCGATTGCGCATGTATGCTCGCTTGCTAACGTGCCTTTTGTGATTATTCGCGCTATTTCCGATAACGCTGATGAAGATGCCGATTTGGATTATCCAAGCTTCGAGCGCAGTGCCGCGCATCGCTGTGCCATTATAACGCGGTTTGTGTGCTCTCATCTGGCACGATAGTGTGTTGAGTGGGGGTCAAGGCGCGCTTCTGGTACAAGCCAGCATCACAAAATCCGAGCTTCCGATAGTATTCGCGCGTTCCAATAGCACTAATCACATTCATGTGGCTATAACCTGCATCTTTGGCAATTTCGCACGCGCGCTCGATAAGCTTTTTCCCCAAGCCTAAATGTTGCGCGCCTTGTGAGCGCTTATGCAAGTGCGCCACTGCGCCATACACGTGCACTTCGCGTATCATGGCCTCGCCGCAGCGTATCGGCAGCTCATCTTCGTGCGCTTTCACATAGCTTTCATCGGGAAGCGACAAGCGCAAAAAGCCTGCAATGCGTTCGTGTTCATCTTTCCACTGCAAAAAGAATTCCTGCGTATGTGTGCTGCGATAGGCAGTTTCTGTCATCGCCAGCGTATTTGGATTAAAATCATGCGTGCCAATTTCGCGATAACGAATTTCACGAATAGGCTTGCCTGACGCCTGTGCGTGCTGTTCAACCATTTGCCGCAAATTCGTAAGCTTGTTGCCAACAAGAATATCTTGCGCCGAAATGTCGCGAATCATGCGCGATATGCGCACGTAATCGGGCGTATCGTACATGCACGAACACAACACGTCCACCAGCTGTTCATACGTATACGGCCGCCACGTGCCGTTTTGGTGATGACGCACCAGGCCCGTGCCGTCAACTAAAGCGCAGGGGTACAGTTTTATCTCATCAGGCAAAAAGCGCTCATCGTGCACCAAAAGATGGTAGTCGCGCTTATCGTCATCGGGACTTGCGCCGTATAAATTGGCCATCAGGTGCGCATGAATTTTGAAGCCAAAGATGCGCAGCAGCTCGAATGCGTGTGTTGCCTGCTGAACTTCGTTTTTTCTGCCGTTAAGCGCAAGTGTGTGTTCATGAAGGCTTTGGATGCCAATCTGAATTTTTGTAGCACCAAGGCTGCGAATTTCGCGCAAGTTATCGCAGGTGATGGTGTCAGGGCGCGTTTCAATCACAAGCCCCACAACGCGATGCGCACAGCTTTCGTTGCGTTTGTGCAGGTCAAACACGCGCGAAAACGGCGCTTGCTGACCTTCGCTTACTCGTATCCACGCGCTTGATTCTTGATACAGGTGCCGAATTGCCTGATTGTAGCTTATTTCATGTGAACTTACGCGCGCTTGCAGCTGTTCAGTGGCGCGTTTAAGCGTATCGCTCTGCGCGCTAATACCAAGCTGCTCATACCACGCTTTGCGCCTGGCGATGCACTGTTTACGCTGTTCAGTGCTGTCACAGAGCGCCTGGAACAGCTCGGCAATATACCACACGCGATAGCTTTGCGGATAATCACACCACGTTCCACCCAAAATAATCAGCTCAATTTTGTCGGTTGGATGTCCCATTTCATGCAGCGCTTTCATGCGTGAGGCAACTTGCAAATACGGATCAAAATAGTTGCGTTCCGCACGCTGACACGCAGGCTCATCAGTAAGGTAGCTTTTTGGCATACGAATGTCGTTCGGGCAGTACAGGCAGTTGTTTTTGCACTGCCACGGCTTTGTGAGAACAGTAATAGTTGCTACTCCACTTGCCGAGCGGCGCGGCTTCATGCGAATGCAGGAAATCAGCTTTTCTTCAAGCGCACTATCGATATGAAGCGCCTGCCATTCCTCCGGATGATTTTCCTTAAACCGCAGGTAAAACGGGTATAATTTCTTCTTCGCGCAGTGTTTTGATACATCGGATATGTTTTCATTATGCTTGCGCACTAATTGTGCCAAAGCCTTGGCGTCAAGCACTTCGTTGCGTCGTAAAATAGCAAGTATGTCGAATAACAGTTCTTTCACGTAGTTATTGTAACGAAAGTAGTGTGGAAATATCAGATGAACATCGATTTATGCCGCCAGCTTTGCAAGATAAACAAGATTTTTTACGCACGTCACGCTCAGTCGTTTTCAAATACGCGGCTTGCATCTTGGGATGGCTGGCGCCGTTTGTTCGATTCCGTTTTTTCAACAGCGGCAACGGTTACAGCTTCTCAGGTTTTGCGCGGGGAAACGGGGATCGTTACGGGTAAAGTACCTCGTGAACAGGCAGGGAACGCTCAGGACACCGTTTCTTGCGAACAGGAGGGGGGCGCGTCCGAAGTTTTGTCGTGCGTAGAAGCGAGGAGCGCTACGGGTACCGTTTCTGGCGGGGAAGCAGGCAACGTGTTTGGCGACGAGGTATTGCTGTTGGATGTTGCGCTTGGCAATGCGCGGTTTGAACATGCGTTGATGACACAGTTTCCCCATGTAAATTGGAAATTTTACGGAGTTGATGCCTGTGATGACTTGCTGACGAGCGCTTTTGAAGTGCCTGTTGATTACACGTCGCGCGATGTGTGTGAGTTACTTTATGCGCACCTTGAGCATGATGTGCGTCTTTCACGCGGTGTGCCGTTAAAGCCTGATACCCAGCTGTACCCTGATGCCCCACACCTTCTGCACCCGCGCGCCATTCACGTTGACTATGCGGTGTCGTTTGGTTTTATGCATCATATTGCGTCATTTGAAGCCCGGGCGCTGTTTTTGCAGTTGCTGTGCGCGTGTGTTAAGCCTGGCGGAGCGGTATGTGTGTCGCTGTGGCAATTTATGAAGTCGCCTCGCTTAAGCGAACAGGCGCTTCGCTTTACGCCCGCAGCGTGCGCGCAATACGGCATTGCGCCGCAGCACTTAGAGCAGGGCGATTACTTTTTGTCGTGGCAAAACGATAGCCAGTCGTTTCGCTATTGTCATTCGTTTTCCGATAGCGAAATACCGCGTCTGGTGGAATGCGTAAAACCCTATGCCCAGCTTGAACGTACGTTCTATGCTGACGGTAAAGAGGGAAATTTGAACTGTTATCTGGTGTTGCGCCGCGTTGTGTAACCGGTTTTTCTGCACCGTGCGTGCGTGGCGATATGGGATAGGTGTGAGAGCGCCGTTGTGCCAATGCGCATGCCGCCGCACGCGGTATTGCTTCCATAATGCAAAAAGATACACCTACCAGCCTTGATAGGTGTATCTGTTCCTCTTATTTCAGAAAGCAATTACAAGGCGTGCGCACTATTTTTTAATTGCCTTAAACGCTTCCGTTTGTGCTTTGATGCTGCGTTCTGCCGCAAGGCGCTCAATTGATGTTGCGCCAAAGAAGCCATCAATACCTTTCACGTTATGGATGATGTACTCGGCATCCTTAGGTTCAGCAATAGGACCACCGTGGCAAATAACCAGCGCATCTGGGTTTTCTTCCTTAACAGCAGCAACAATACCCGAGATAACGCCCACGCAATCGTCCAAACTGCGCGCCGTTTCAGCGCCAATCGTGCCACCCGTGGTAAGTCCCATATGTGCAACGATGATGTCAGCGCCCGCGCGCGTCATGGCACGTGCTTGCTCTTCGTCAAAAACGTAGGGGCAGGTAAGCATATCAAGCTTGTGAGCTTCGGCAATCATGTTTACTTCCATGTCATAGCCCATGCCTGTTTCTTCAAGATTTTTGCGGAACACGCCATCAATAAGGCCAACCGTAGGGAAGTTTTGCACGCCGTTAAATCCCTGGTCTTTCAGCTGTTGCAGGTATTTTTTCATCACGCGGAAAGGATCGGTACCGCACACGCCAGCCAAAACGGGCGTATCTTTCACAACGGGAAGAACTTCGGCACCCATCTCAACAACAATTTGGTTGGCATCGCCGTAGGACAAAAGACCTGCAAGCGAGCCGCGTCCCGCCATGCGGAAGCGCCCCGAGTTATAAATAACGAAAATGTCAGCGCCGCCCGCTTCAGAGGACTTTGCCGTAATTCCTGTTCCCGCGCCTACGCCAAGGAGGATTTCACCTCCGTTGATGCGTTTGTGGAAGCGATCGAGAATTTCAGAGCGACTCAATTCCAACATAGTTTTTCCTTTCTGTGATGTGGATAGAGTACCGTGCTATTCGTGCCATGCGCGGTAAGCGTGCTGTTCACAGCCAAGTGTGCGCACCCGCCGCGCAATACGCGCTATTTTGCCTGCTTTTCCAGCAGTTCAATAAGTTTGTCGGCAGCAAAGTTTGCAAACGAATCGTCATTGATGTGCGCATCCATTTCGATAAGCTGCACTTTGTTGGTATCTATGTTGTTTTTAATGGCCTTAAACAGCGCATTGTCTTCGTCGGGACCATAGAACGCTTCTCCCGGCGCATCGATCATTGAAATGCCGTGTTTTGGAATCAGACACACGCATCTTGATGTGCTCATATTCATTTTTTCAGCAAGCTTTTTACCGATGGCATCGCTTTCCTCAACGCTCGTGCGCATAAGCGTTACGCTGGGGTTATGCTGGTACAAATTGCGTTCCTGAAAATGCTCGGGAACGCTGTCCTTCGTTCCAAAATTCACCATGTCACATGCGCCTACGCTTACAATGGCAGGAATTCCGCACGTTGCAGCAGCTTCCATACGGTGCGGTCCTGCAGCAAGCACGCCTCCTACCACTTCATCGCACCATTCGGTGGTTGTTAAGTCAAGCACACCTTGAATGTAGCCGCCTTTAATAAGCTCCTCCATGCACTTTCCACCCGTGCCGGTTGCGTGAAACACCAAAACTTCGTATCCGGCCTGCTCTAAGCGTTCTTTTGCCTTGGTAATGCACGGTGTTGTAACACCAAACATGGTTGCTGCAATAAGCGGTTTCGAGTTGGTATCAGCCGCTGCGTTCTTCAAGCCTTGTAGCATGCCAACCATTGCGGAAATTGCGTTATTAAAAATAGTGCGCGAGAACGTATTGATGCCTGAAATATCAACGATAGATGGGAACAGACAAATGTCGCTTGGACCTACATAGGGGCTGGTATCGCCGCAGGCCATGGTGGAAATCATGATTTTGGGAACGCCGATAGGCAGCGCGCGCATGCCAGCGCAACTGATGCTGGTACCGCCTGATCCGCCCATCGAGAAGATGCCGTCGAATTTCCCCTGTTCATACAGTTGGTGACACAGTAGCTCGCAACCTGCGCTAAGCGCTTGCGTTGCGCGCGCCCGGTCGTGAGCAGCGGCAATTTCAGCAATGTCACAGCCAGCGGCAGCACATACCACCTCGTTTGAAATGTCAGGTTCAAAAAGGGGCTTAAACACGCCTGTATGAATACTTAAAACCTTGATATTGCGCTGTTCAAATTGCTGTTTGATGTAGAGAAATTCCTCGCCTTTGGTATCAAAGGTTCCGATAAGAGCGACAGTTGACATGGGCAATCCTTACGTGGTGCGAATACAATGCGCTTGGTGGCGTGCGTAAAACGCACACGTTTCAAGCTATGTATAAGCAAAACACCACGCAAGGGTTAGCGCAAGAAAAAATGCGCGTGTGTTACATAAATGCGTGTGAACGGTAGGGGATTTGACCTGCGTCGATAGGGATGGCAGGGCACTGAACTGCGGCAGTATACTCGCGTGAGGCGTTTTCGTTAAACTTCCTGGTTTCGCTTACTGCGTCATCGATGTCGTTGAGTATCATTCGGCATTTTTGATAGAACAGCGAGCCTGCGTCGGTAATGCTAAGCACGCGGCCTTCACGATTGAACAGCCTTACGCGAAGCTCCTTTTCGAGTGAAGAAATTTGTTGCGAAACAGCCGATTGCGTTACATATAACAAGCCGGCGGCTTTGGTGAAGCTTCCTGTTTCGCATACGGCGCAGAAACACTCAAGTTGACGAATAAGCATAATAGCCCCTTTTGCATGGATGTTTATTCTCATATCTGTGCAAAACTCTCTGGTTCGTATTGTACCGTGTTTCGTTATAAATATTACTAATAAGCAAGAAACGAGGGAATTCCCTTATTGTGTTAAGGGGAAATCCTTCGCGGGTGGCGGCAAAGTAACGCGCCACAAACGTCGCAGGTAGCACAAGCGCTACATTCCCCTTCATCGCTGCACCACTCGCACGTGTTGAACGAGTATTCGCTGCGAAAATATAGCGTGTATTGAAAATTTCGAATACGTACTATCTTAAAATAGAACTATAGCTTGTATCCCCCTTACGGTATTATGAACAATAAGGCTTAGGAAGGCTCGTCATATTTTCAAAAACTGCCCGTTGATATGGTAATTCATTAGTTTGTTGTGACAGAGTTCTATGCATGCGCGTTTAGTATGCAAGATGCTAAATACTGTTCTGAGAATGACGCACGTGTTTACGTCAAGAGGAAACGCATGCGTTGCAGGGGAGCTTGCGTTCGTGTATGCGGGCAGCGCTTTGCGGAAGTGCCAAGGCACGCCTGAAACGTACATGGGAGATGGGGGCATAATGACATATCGAAATGCAAGCCCTCGCGCGTTTTGTGGAGCATCGGCAACATTGCGAGCGCTTGAAACAGCTGGTGTAGAAGCACCTTCTTTGTTTGATACGCATGTAAAACCTGTACAAACACGCGCTCCCGAGCGCATTGCATGGAGTCAGTGCAATGTAAATTGTGGCGGCAATTGCGTGTTTCAGTGGCACGTCAAAGACGGAAAAATCACGTATATGGAAAGCGATACTACCGGATCGAGTGATTTCCAAGCGCGCGCGTGCTTGCGCGGTCGCTCAATGCGTCGCTGGCTTAATAGCCCAGATAGATTGCTGTATCCGATGAAGCGTGTTGGTAAACGTGGCGAAGGGAAGTTTGAGCGCATTTCGTGGGAAGAAGCTATTTCGATTATTCATGACAAACTTGACTACATTATCAAAACCTATGGCAATGAGTCAATTTATATTAATTATGCAACAGGTATGTATAGTTGCATGGGGCGCAATCCTAATCATCGTTTGCTTGGATTATTGGGTGGTTTCTTAAACCAGGGTTCCACGTATTCAACTCATATGTGTTCAGTTGCTCACCCTTATTTATTTGGTTCCTGCCCTTCGTCATCGTTTAGTGAAGCAGAGTTACATTCAGATTTAGTTGTGCTATTTGGGAATTCTCCTGCTGAAACGCGTATGGGAGGCGCGAATGCCGTTTGGGATTTTACGCGTCTACGCGAGGCAGTTTATGCGCGTGGCGGAAACATTGTTAACATTGATTATCGTCTTAATGAAACTTCATCTGCCTATTCTGATGAATGGCTGCCAATTCGTACGGGCACTGACGCCGCTCTTTGCAGTGCGTTAATACATGAGTTTTTTGTTGATAAGAAAACCGATGAAGAATTTTTACATGCTTATACCGTAGGTTGGGACGAAGCTACCATGCCTAAGGCATATCAAGGTCGGCATATGTCTTACAAAGATTATATCATGGGTACAGGGTATGATTATATTGAGAAAACACCCGAATGGGCTGAACCAATAACTCAAATTCCTGCCCAAAAAATTAGAGAACTTGCTCATTTATTAGAGAATGCAAAAGCGCCATTTGTTGTTCAAGGATGGGGATCTCAACGTCACTCAAATGGAGAAGATACAACGCGCGCTATCTGCATGCTTCCTATTGCACTGGGGAAAATTGGACTTCCTGGCACTAACACAGGAATACGAGAAGCTTCGCCATCAGTGAAGCTTGTTAAGGCATTGCCGTTTACTAACCCCGTAAAAACAACTGTGCCGGTATATCAATTTATTAATGCCATTGATCATGGTCACTTAATGACCAGTACAAATGCAGGTATAACTAAAGCTGATAGATTGAAAACTGATATTAAGTGTATCTGGAATTACGCTGGGAACTGTTTAACAAATCAACATGGAGACATCAATTATACTCATGAGATTTTAGTTGATGATACTAAATGTGAGTTCATTTTGGTGTGGGATACGGTGTTAACTGACTCGGCAAAATATGCTGATATTTTGCTTCCTGATGCTATGCGCTCTGAGCAATTAAACATGCAAACCCAAGGTTATTCTGAATACTATACGGGCGTTACTGTTGGTGGTCCTGCTCAAAAAGCGCCAGGTGAGTGCCGTAGTAGTTACGATGTCTGCGCAGATATTGCCGAAACGTTTGGTTTGCGCGACAAATTTACTGAAGGTCGCACGCATGATGAATGGATTAAAAAATTATACGAAGATGGAGCTGCAAAAGATTCCGCAATGCCATCGTGGGAACAGATAAACAAGCAAGGAGTATATAAGCGCCCCCTTGGTCCTGTTATTGCTTTAGAAAAGTTTAGACAAGATCCAATTAAAAATCCTTTGAAAACCCCTTCCGGAAAAATTGAAATATTTTCTGAGCGATTAGATGTTATTTCACATACCTGGGAGCTAAAAGAAGGTGAAGAAATCCACGCAATACCCGTGTTTTGGCCTGGTCCTGAGGGATATGGTTCCACAACCGAGGAATTTCCTTTGTATTGCTCAGGCTTTCATCATAAAGGACATGTGCATTCATCGTATGCGTTTATTGACGTTTTACAACAAGCAGCACGTCATCAGATGTGGATTAACCCGATTGATGCTGATAAGCGTGGTATCCATAATGGAGATATGTGTGCCGTTAAAAGTCCCGCTGGCGAGATACGTATCGAAGCACGCGTTACTAATCGAATAATTCCAGGAACAGTAGGCATTCCTCAGGGAACATGGCATAAGGCTGATATGAATGGAGATCGCATAGATTACGGTGGTTGTATCAACACGCTCACAACGTATCGCCCAACGCCACTTGCGAAGGGAAATGGGCCATCGCACTCAATTATTGTGCAAGTAACGAAAGCCAGCGCGTAAAGGAATTTCTTATGGCTCAATATGCTTTTTATTTTGACAATACACGCTGCACCGGGTGCAAAACCTGCGAGCTTGCGTGCAAAGATTATAAAAACCTCTCAAAAGACATTAGCTTTCGAAAGGTGTATGACTACGAAGGCGGAACATGGAGCCCTTGTGGAAGTGGTGCGTTTGAATGCTCGTCGTTTGTGTATCACGTGTCTATGAGTTGCAATCACTGTGACAATCCGGCATGTGTTTCAGTGTGTCCAACAGGCGCTATGCATAAAGACGCGCAAAATGGCCTGGTAAGCGTTAACGAGGGGCGCTGTATTGGATGTGGATATTGCCACATGGCATGTCCGTACAACTCCCCTAAGGTCGATCGCCAACTGGGACATTCGGTGAAATGCGATGGTTGCGCTGCCCGCGTGTCAGAGGGCAAAGCTCCTATCTGCGTTGAAGCGTGTCCACTGCGTGCACTTGAGTTCGGTCCTGTACAGGAAATGAAAAAACTTGGAGAGCGCGGACGCATTGCTCCGCTTCCTAATCCGAAATATACACACCCTAATATTTATATCAAAGAAGCTCAAGATGCACGTTTATACAGCTCAGATGAGGGTAGTGTGGTAAATGTGAAAGAGGTGCTGTAATGATTGCTGTATTCCAAGAGCTACCTTTTTTGCAGCAGGCACAACAATCGCTTCATACCTTTGCGCGCATTGCATCGCTGCTGTTTTTGTATGAGCCACACCAAGAAGAAGTACGTGCATTGCTTCAAGTATTAGCGGCTCAAGACGCGCGCACGCTTACTGAAGACCTGTGGTTTTTCGATACTGGCTGCGTGCGTGATTTATCGCACGCGAGCAGCTCCGCACGTGCAGTAGATGCACCACAAGCAGAACACGTTTCATCATGTGCATCGAGCACAACACCGTGCGCCACGAGCACATCGTCAACACCGTGCGCCGCGAGCACACCGAATGCACCTTCCGCACTTCCTGCACCGTGCTCACTTCAGGACATGCAAAACTGTATCGAAGATTTACAGCAAGCATGTAGCTATGCGCTTGTGCACAACGAAGAAAGTGTGTGGGAATATAGGCGCTTGTTTGTAGGGCCAGCTCAAAAAGCGGCTCCACCCTGGGGCTCGGTATATACCGACTACCAGGAAGTGATGTTTGGTGCATCCACGCTTGAACTGCGTGCGTGGATGCGTGCGTGTGGCATAACGCAAACACAGAGCGATAACATGCCTGATGATCATATAGGTTTGCTGATTGCACTTCTTGATTCATTGCTGCCAGAGCGCCTCGATTGCGCTTTAGAATTGCTTCAGCTTCATCTGTTGCCATGGTGTGGGCATTTTTTTGGTATTCTTGAAAGAGAAACGACGCATCCGCTGTATAGAGCCCTTGCGCGTTTTTGCAATGCATACTTAAATAATGTGTGGTATATAACGCAGCTTTCAGTTGTAATACCGCATTTTTATCGCGTTTAATGCAGGTTCTGGTTTTGCGTTTTTCCTGGCTTTCTATCTATCTTGGTGTCTTTGTGGCACTATCCGCAAATATCCTTACTTATTGCGATAGCTGTGCTTGGGGCGAATAACTCTATCGCAGCATGCCAGTGTAGCAGGCAGCAACAATAAAATGCAAATAATCGCAATACCAACGCCT
>CAMPNZ010000024.1 GCA_946892075.1 uncultured Coriobacteriales bacterium | reverse complement strand
CGGAAGCGTTCCCCTCTTTGTACAGCCAGTGCGCCGCCACGCCATATTCGCTGGTCTGATGCATTTCCTCGGTACGAATTTGCACTTCAACCGGGCGCGCCGCCGGCCCCAGCACCGTTGTGTGCAAACTTTGGTACATATTAAATTTCGGCATCGCAATGTAGTCTTTAAAGCGCCCCGGCATAGGATGCCACAGCGTATGCACAGCTCCCAGCGCCGAATAGCAATCTTTGACGGTTGTTACAATAATGCGCACGGCAATTAAGTCGAAAATGTCCGCGAAATCTTTGCGTTTTTTGCACATTTTTTGGTAGATGGAATACAAGTGCTTCGGGCGGCCTGCAATTTGCGCTTCGATGCCCAGTTTGTCCATTTCATTGCGCAAAATATCCAGGGTTTGTTGCAGATATTCTTCGCGTTCGTTGCGCGTTTCGCTAATCATGCGCGAAATTTGCTTATAGCGCGCCGGTTCAAGATAGAAAAACGCTAAATCTTCCAGCTCCCACTTAATAGAACTGATGCCCAAACGGTGCGCAATAGGCGCATAAATTTCGAGCGTTTCGCGCGCCTTAAAGATGCGCCTGTCTTCTCGAAGCGACGCAAGCGTGCGCATATTATGCAGCCTATCAGCCAGTTTAATAACAATCACGCGAATATCTTTGCTCATAGCAACCAGCATTTTGCGAATAGTTGCCGCTTGTTCATCGGAGAGGCTTTCAACTTCGATGCGCGTAATTTTCGTGACGCCTTCCACAAGCATTGCGACTGACTCGCCGAACTGGTCTTTTACTTCATCGAAGGTAGCGGACGTGTCTTCAATGGTATCGTGCATAAGTGCCGCAGCCAGTGTTTCTGCATCCATATGCAAGCCCGCTAAGATAAGCGCCACTTCAACAGGATGAATGATGAACGCTTCGCCGCTTTTGCGCTTTTGGCCACAATGGTGCTGTTCAGCGAAGGTGTACGCACGTTGAAGCAACTCAAGAGCAGGCGCATCAAGGTACTCTGAAGCAGCGCTGCACAATTCCTCGAAACGTCGCTGTTCAGCTGGTATTTCGTTTGTTGATTTGTCATCCACTTGCATAGAGCCTCCCTCCTTGTGCGTATCTGCAACGGCTATACCTTACCAAAATTCCCCGTTAAATGTGCACATGACGGCAAAATCGGCCGCGAAATTTTGTCCTGGAAAAACTGAGCTGTTGCTTGCATAATGTGCACGCGATAATCCTCAAAGGCTTCCTTTTCTTCAACGCCTTCGCAATAGCGCGCGCTGTTCGTAAGTTTTTCACGCGCAACACCAGGTAAAACGCGAATATGACGCACATCCTCGCCAGAGGCAAACACGCGTCGGCACTCAATAAGCCCCAGCTCGCGAAATACTGCCAGCGCACATTCCGCCATTGCGCTGGTGATATGCGTTTTATTGTCGGATGATTCCGTTGCAATGTCGGCAAGCGTCAGCGAGAACGTGTCGCCTTCAGCATGGCGCTGCTTGTATGCCAGAAAGCGATAAATGCGTGCCAAACGTTCGCGATTCGGCGTGATGCCCGCCAAAATTTCCTGGTTCACGTTAATGTCGGCACGCCCGAACACCAAATGCACGTACGCGTCGGCTCCATTGCGCCCCGCTCGGCCGCTCATCTGGTTAAATTCGATGTCGTTATACGGCATGCCGTACAGCACAACGTGCGTAATGTCGCCAATATTCACGCCCTCGCCAAACGCCGACGTAGACACAAGCACCGTCAGCGACCCCGTGCGGAACAGCTGTTCAACGCGGATACGTTCGCGGCGGCTGAGGCCAGCGTTGTAAAAGCCAATAAGAAGTGCCAGTTGAGGAACGCGTGCACGCAAACTGCGCGCCAACAGCACCGACTGTTCGCGCGTGGACACATAAATGACCGTTTTTTCGCCCCGCGCCACTAAATTGGCAAGGTACTCCTCTTTGTCGCGGATGTCGCGTTTGTCGATAATATGCAAATTTTGGCGCTGCGTTTGGTCGAACACGCAGGCAGTAATGTTAAGCTCGCGGGCAATGTCGCGCGCAATCACGCCGTCGGCTGTTGCGGTAAGCGCCAGCAACTGAACATTGCCCAGGTGCGCAATATGCTCTCCCAAGTTGGCATACGCTGGACGCTTGCCCGCACGCGCCATGCCAATATGGTGCGCTTCGTCAACTACCACAAAGGAAATGCGGCGCGATTGTCCCAGCTCTTGAGCGTGAAACTCCAAGTACTCGGGCGTGGTAAGAACGATGTCACACATACCGCTCTGCAAGCTGTCGTAAATGCGTTTGCGCTCTTCAGGCGAGCTTTCTCCGCTTAGCACCTGCACCGAAATTCCAAACGGGCTGAGCGCGTTTTCAAGGTGGTACGCCTGATCGGCAATAAGCGCACGCAGCGGGTAGATGAACAAACTTGCCTGGTGATCGCGCAGAGCTTTCAAGGCTGCGTACACCTGAAACGTAAGCGATTTGCCGCGCCCTGTTGCCATAACCGCGAACACCGACAAGCCCTGGTCGAGCTTTTCAAGCACCTGTTGTTGCGACTCGTGCAAGCTGTGCGCACCGATAAGCGCCTCGATAATGGCTGCTTCAAGCTGCTGCGGATGCGTTTGTGCGCGCGTTTGCCACACGTGGCGATTTTTTACGCGCTGCTGCTCGTTTTCTTCCAGAAGCGCAGGCGACTCGGGTGCAAGGGCACACAGTTCCTCGTCGCTTGTTGCGTATAAATTCGACACAAATTGTACGTTTTTAGGGTCAAGGCACGCTTCAAGCGCGCGGCACGCAACCGCCGGCGCAACCGACTTCAACATGGCTTTTATGCTGCGCTTTCCGCGCCACTCATCAATTTGCACTTCAAAAGCAGCCGACACCAACGTTGTAGTGTTCAGCAGCGACTGAATATCGCTGCAATGAAACATAATGCCTGCTAAACGGTTTATTCCGTCCGATAGCACACACGAAAGATGCGACTTATCAGCCCCTACGGCACGCATATTCGTAAGCGAAACATTTTGCGCGATAAGCAGCGGCGGCTTGTTTTCCTGGCCAAAGGGCGCCAAACGCTCAAGCATTTCCACGTTTTGAAACGTAAGCTCGTCAAGCGCCACCGCCGTATCAACGGTAATGCTCGGGTGGAATTTGTCTTGCTCAAGCGTGTCCATATACGCGCACAACTGCTGCGTAAACGCAGGTAAATCGCGAACATGCAGCGTCAAACCCACCGCCGCTTCATGACCGCCGTACTTCACCAGCAAACTGTCGCACGCTTCAAGCGCCTTGAACAAATTGACGCTTCCCACACTGCGTCCACTGCCGCGCGCAAGGTCGCCATCGATACTAAACAGTATGCTGGGAACGCCATAAGCGCGCGTCAAACGGCTGGCTACAATGCCTTTTACGCCTTCGTGCCAATTTTCACCTGCCACCACCAGCGCGCGCTGACCGTGATACACCTCATCGGCCTGAACGCGTGCCATTTCGGAAAGCTCCATTTCAACGCTGCGTCGCTGCTCGTTGAGCTGCTCAATGTCACGTGCAAGCTCGCGCGCTTCATCCAGCGAATCACACAGCAAAATGTCCAGGCCTTTTTGCGAGTCGCCCATGCGCCCCGTGGCGTTCAAACGCGGAATGATGCTGTAACTAATATTGGTAGAATCGAGTTTTTCATTCAGCTGACCTGCGCATTCAAGAAGCGCCACAAAACACGGACGCATGCGCGTGTTCAGGCGCTGCAAACCCTCGTACACAAGGGCGCGATTTTCAGCCACCATCGGCATAAGATCGGCAATCGTTCCCAGCGTTGCAAAATCAATGTACTCAAGCCACAAATTGGGCTTGCCAAAACGCGCGCCCAGCACTTGCACCAGTTTCAGCGCAACGCCTGCACCAGCAAGAATGGCGCTTGGACACTGCTCGACGCACTTCGGGTCGACAACCGGCACGCCAACTGGCACCTGATCGCTTGGTTCGTGATGATCGGTAATTACAACGTCAATGCCCGCTTTACGCAGCTCGTCAACTTCGTTTTTGCACGAAATGCCGCAATCGACCGTAATAACAAGCTGCGGTTGCAACGCATTCATGCGCTGAAATGCGGCGTCGCTAAGCGCATAGCCTTCTTCAATACGGCGCGGGATGAAGGGCTCTACCTGGGCACCGAGGGAGCGCAATGCACGTGTAAGCAGGGCGGTTGCCGATAAGCCATCAACGTCAAAATCACCAAACACCACGATGCGCTTGTTATTGTGAAGCGCCTGTTCAATGGCGTCAGCACCACGCTGCATGCCTGGAATGTCGTAGGGGTTAAGCCAATCGCGCTGAAGCGAAGGGTTCAAAAAACGTTGCGCTTCATCAGGCGTAGTAATGCCGCGTGCTACCAAAATGGTGGCAACAAATCGCGGAATATTAAAGCGCCGCATCAGCGTTTCTACGCATGACGTTTGCGCCGCGCGAATGGTGAATTGTGCGGACATACCAAACCTATCAATGAAGTGTAAACAGTAGTTTTCGTTAGTATTTTCTCACACTATGGAGCAAAACGCACGCGCGGGCGCACTTTGTAGTTGTATTGTAGTTTACGTATGAAGAAACGTTTACATCTGCGCAGACGAAACACCAGATGAACGCGTTGGCAACGGAAGCGTTCCCGGGAGTGTTCCAACATCTTCACGCGCCAGTTCCGCAAGCGTCACGCTGTCAACATAATGTTCGATTACCTGATCAAGGCCGCTCCAAAACGACACCGTTGAACACGTTTTCTCGCGCGGACAGCCTTCACTTAAACCGGCGCACGCAACAGGCGCTGTTGACCCCTGAGATGCGCGCAGCACGTCGCCTGCCAAGATGCTTTGCGCATCTCGCGCAAGCACATAGCCGCCTGCATAGCCGCGAATACTGCGCAACAGGTGTGCCTTCACCATGCTGTGAGCTAACTGTTCAAGATACTTTAGCGACAAGCCCTCATCGCGCGCCACCTGATGAAGCGGCACTTTTTCGCCGTCGGCGCGCGCAATATAAATCATGAGTCGCAGCGCATAGCGTCCTTTTGTTGTTATCAGCATGCCACTCATCTCCTTATTACACCCGCCTGCATGCAGTTCACAATTACGAAACCATATAAAAATAATGTTTTCAAGCATATAACTAATTCTATATAATTGGTAGGAAAAGTATTGACTGTTTCTTAAATCTCACTAAGGTGGTAACAGAAACAACAATCTAAGCGCGCACGCAAAACCAAGAAACGTGCACGAAAGCAAAGGAACAATTATGACGAGAAAACCATTGCTAAGCATTGCCAATTTAAGCGCTCAAGTTGAAGAAAAGCAAATTCTTCACAACATAAGCCTTGATGTACCGCAGGGGGAAGTACACGTGCTTATGGGCCCTAACGGCGCAGGTAAATCAACGCTTGGCCACGTAATTATGGGCAACCCAACCTATGAAGTAACGCAGGGCTCAATTCAGCTTGCCAACCAAGACATAACCGAGCTCAGCACCGACAAACGCTCACACGCTGGGCTGTTTTTAAGCTTTCAAGCGCCTGTTGAAATTCCGGGTGTGCCGCTGTCGAGCTTTTTGCGCGCCACTATCGACAAGCGCGAGGGTTTCGCCATGAAGAACAAAGAGTTCAGACGCACCGTTGAAGCGCTTGCCGACGAGCTAAACATGGATCGCGCGTATCTTGATCGCGAACTGGGCGTGGGCTTTTCTGGCGGCGAGAAGAAAAAAGTGGAAATGCTTCAGCTGTTGCTGCTAAAGCCTAAGCTGGCAATTCTTGACGAAACCGACTCGGGTCTTGACGTTGACGCGCTGTCGGTTGTGTCGAAAGGCATGGAAGCGTATCGCCAAACCTGCGATGGAACGCTGCTGATTATCACACACAACACGCGTATTTTGGAGCATTTGGATGTTGACCAGGTGCACGTGATGGTGCAAGGACACCTGGTAGCGCAAGGCGATGCATCGCTTATCGACGAAATTGACAACGCAGGCTTTGAGCAATTTGAAGCTACCCTCGCTGACATGCGCGCACACGAATAGCAAGAGGCGACGCATATGGAAAAGAAACGTTCAGAAGTTGCCGATATCGACAGAAGCATGTACGACTTTCGCTATGACGATGCTGGTCAGGAGAAACTCGACGGCCTTACTGAAGATGTTGTGCGCGAAATATCAGAAAAGAAAGATGAACCGGCGTGGATGCTGAAAATGCGCCTCGATTCGCTTGAGCTGTATCGAAGCATGCGTATCCCCACGTGGGGGCCCTCTATTGACGGGCTTGATACCGATCACATCGTAACGTACGTAAAGCCTAATACCGATCAAAAAAGCGACTGGGAAAGTGTTCCCGACAACATTAAAGATACCTTCGAGCGTTTGGGGATACCGCAGGCCGAGCGCTCGTATTTAGCGGGCGTGGGTGCGCAATACGACTCCGAGCTGGTGTATCACAACATGCAAGACAGCGCCGCTAAAATGGGCATTGTGTACTCGGGCATCGAAGAGGCGCTGAAAGGCGAATACGCCGACCTCATTAAAGAAAAGTTCATGACGCTTATTCGCCCTGACGATCACAAATTTGCAGCTCTTCACGGTGCTGTGTGGTCGGGCGGGTCGTTTGTGTACGTTCCGCGCGGCGTGAAACTAGACTACCCGCTGCAAAGTTACTTCCGCTTGAATGCGAAAGGCGCAGGTCAGTTTGAGCATACGCTTATCATTGTGGAAGACGACGCCGACCTTCACTTCATTGAGGGCTGTTCGGCGCCAAAATATAATGTTGCAAACCTGCACGCTGGCGCGGTTGAGTTGTTCGTAGGAAAGCGTGCTCACCTGCGCTATTCGACCATCGAGAACTGGTCGAAGAACATGTACAACCTGAACACAAAGCGCGCCGTGTGCGATGAGGACGCGTCCATCGAGTGGATTAGCGGCTCGTTTGGCTCGCACGTGGGCTATTTGTACCCGATGTCAATTTTGTCGGGCGCGCGTTCGCGTTCGACGTTCACGGGCATTACCTTTGCAGGCGCAGGTCAGAACCTTGATACCGGCTGCAAAGTGGTGCTGAATGCGCCGCATACGTCGGCGTCGGTGGAAACGAAAAGTATCTCGAAAGGCGGCGGCATTTCAACGTTTCGCTCGTCGGTGGTGGCAACGCCAAAAGCAAGCGGCTCGGTTGCAAGCATTTCGTGTTCATCACTGATGCTTGACGACAAAAGCCGCTCGGACACCATTCCGGCTATGGACATTCGCTGCAAAAACGTGGACATCGGGCACGAAGCAACCATCGGCCGCATTGGCGATGACAAAATTTTCTACCTGATGAGCAGGGGTATTAGCGAAGAAGACGCGCGCACGATGATCGTAAACGGCTTTGCCGAGCCCGTGTCGAAAGAACTGCCGCTTGAATACGCTGTTGAGATGAACAACCTGATAAAACTTGAGATGGAAGGAGCCATTGGATAATGGATAGCCTGCATAACAAAACAGTTAATGCCATGCCAGCTCCTACCTGGTATCGCTTGAAGATGAACGGATCAAGCCCTGAACTGGCTCCGTATACCGAAATTGTGCACGACATGAGCATCGATGCTGAAAATGGATCGCTTGACGCGGCGTTTTTTGGCGCGGCGGGCGATTTTGATGCGGCAATGAGTGCCGCGCAAGATGCGTGGCTGGCTACGCATCCGCGCACGGAGTGTGCTGGCGCTGGTGCGGGCGAGGAACGTGCTGGCGCGGGCGCGAACGGCACGGACGATGCTGGTCATGCCGCCACGCACGCAAGCAGCACCACCCTTGATGCGCCTGCTCAATCGCTCTACCAGCAACAAGCGCAAGCGCAAGAAGACGCGCACGACATTCGCGCAACGTTTGAAACGGGTATGGGAACGCAAGCGGAAGCATGGTTTGGCTCTTGCGCGCAACAACCCTTCGTTTTGCGCGTTCCGCGAAATACACGCCTGAAAGCGCACCTGCAAATCAACGCGCAAAACAACGCGCTGAACTGCAACAGCATTGATGTTATTGCCGAAGAAAACGCCGATTTGGCACTGACAATAAACGTCGATTCACCCCACGAGGGCGCGGGCGCACTTGCAACGCAGCTGCGCATTTTCGCAGCCGACGGTGCACGCGTTTCTCTTGTGCGCACGCAAACGCTGAACAACACGTACACCGACATCAACAACATCGGTTTTATCACGCTGAACAACGCGCGCGTTACCATTCAAGAAACGGTGCTGGGCGCAACAAAAGTGTACGGCGGCATTGCAGGCGACTTGCGCGGCGATGCATCACAATGCACACTTCTGCTTGATTACCTAGGATTTTCTACGCAACTGCGCGACTTTAACTACTCCGTGAAACACCACGGCTTAAAAACCGAGTGCCTCATTAAGGCAAACGGTGTTCTTACGCAGCACAGCAAAAAAGTGCTACGCGGAACTATCGACTTGATTCATGGTTGTAAAGGATCAGCTGGTCAGGAGAACGAAACCGTTCTTCTTGTTGACGACGATGTGGAAAACTTAACCGTTCCCGTAATTTTGTGCAATGAAGATGATGTAGCGGGAAACCACGGTGCAACAATTGGCCACGTCCGTGCCGAGCAGATGTTTTACCTGGCGTCGCGCGGCTTAAGCAAGCAGGCTGCCGAGCAGATGTTTGTGAGTGCGCTCCTTGAGAAAGCGGCACTGAATGCGGCGCAAAACGAGGGCGCGAATTCGAGTAGTTACCACGGCATTTGCCGTTTAGGAAGCAATGTGATTGACGACTTTGCAATACGACTTGCCTCGCACGACATCGACCTGACTCCGTTAACGCACAAGGCAGCACATACGCACGCAGAACAAGAAGCAAGTGAGGCTACCCATGAATAGCGAAAACAGCATGAAAAGCGAAAAAAGCGAAATCACCACACAAGAGCAGGGGCGCGAATACGCTGGCGAACGAGCGCCTGAACAGGAACACGCACCTGTTCAGGAACAAAGCCAAGGCACGATGCTTATCAACAGCGCTCAAGCACACGGGCACCACCATCACCGCAACGGCCACGGTGGCTGCCTTGAAGCTGACGCGCAGCTTATTGCCGAAAACCCCTACAAAAAGCGTTTTCCTTTGTTGGAAGCAAACCCGCACCTTGCGTTTCTTGACAGCGCGGCCACAGCGCAGCGTCCCGATTGTGTTCTTGCTGCTCAACGCTATTTTTACGAGAGCATGAACGCAAACCCCTTACGTGGCTTGTACGACTTGTCTATTAAAGCAACGCAAGCCATCGAAGATGCGCGTGCGCATGTTGCACGCTTTATTGGCGCAACACCTTCTGCAAGCAGCGAAAACGCCGCCGATGAGAAGCGTGACGGCTTCAACGGCTCTGGCACCTCGGACACCTCCGCCACCTCGGGCACTTTCGACACGTCGAATGCAGCGCAGGAAATCATCTTCGGACGCAACGCAAGCGAAATGCTTAATCTGCTTGCATATTGCTACGGTGAGCTGGTTCTTCACAAAAATGACGAAGTGTGCATCAGCATCATGGAGCACCATTCAAACCTTATCCCGTGGCAGCAAGTATGCCGCAAAACAGGTGCGCGGTTGGTGTACATGCGCCCTGATGAGCACGGTGTTATTACGCAAGCCGAAGCACAGCGCTGCATCAACGAGCGCACGAAAATTGTGTCGGTTACGCACGTGTCGAACGTGCTTGGTTCATGCAACGACATCAAAATGCTTGCGTCAGTTGCACACGCTGTTGGCGCGCGCATTATCGTTGACGGCTCACAATCAATTCCTCACATGCCCATTCGTGTGCACCAGCTTGATTGCGACTTTTTCGTATTTTCGGGCCACAAGCTTTTCTCGCCGCTGGGCGTGGGCGTGCTGTGGGGAAAACGCCAGCTGCTTGAAGCAATGCCTCCGTTTTTGACAGGCGGAGAGATGATCGACAGCGTTACTGAAACAAGCGCAACGTGGGCTCCCCTTCCCGAAAAATTTGAAGCGGGCACGCAAGATGCAGCGGGCATTTATGCGCTTTCAAGCGCGCTTAGCTTTGTGGAAGAAATAGGCTATGCAGCTATGATGAAACGCGAGCGGGCGCTGGTGCACTACACGTGGCATGCGCTGAAGCACCTTCCGTATGTGCAGCTTATTGGCTCGCCGTGCGGGCGCGAGCATCATGGCGTAATTAGCTTTAACGTGCAAGGCATTCATCCTCACGATGTATCAAGCATTCTGGACATGAACAATGTTGCCATTCGCGCAGGTCATCATTGCGCGCAACCGCTGCTTACGTGGATGGGCATCGAGTCGTGCTGTCGCGCGTCGTTTGCGTTCTACAACGACAAATCAGACTGCGACGCACTAATTACCGGGTTACAGAGAGTGTGGGAAACCTTTAATGGGAACTAATATTTATACGGCGGCGCTGATGGCGCACAACACGCACCCCGACTACAAATACGATCTTGAGAACGCAAACTACACGCAAGAGGGCATAAACCCCAGCTGCGGCGATGAAATGATGCTCAAGCTGCGCGTGGAGGACGGCGTTATTGCGGAAGCAGCGTTTACGGGTCATGGGTGCGCTGTGTCGCTGGCATCGGCAGATATTATGGCAGAACTTATCACAGGAGAGCGCATCGAAGTGGCGCAACGTCTGATAGAGCTGTTTGTGCGCATGATTCAAGGCGACACGCTCAGCGAGAGCGAACGCGCCGAGCTTGACGAGGCGGCAGAACTGGAAAGCATTGGCCGCATGCCTGCGCGCGTAAAGTGCGCCGAGCTTGCATGGCGCACGCTTCACGGCTTACTCGAGAAAAACCAGCTCAACTAGCCTGTTTCAAAAGGCTGTTTCGCAATCTTAGAAACGTGGGAACGCGTGTGGGTTTGCTTCGCGTACCCACACACCCTTGTTTCACATGCAGTGGTGCAACTAATGCACAACGTAGGTTTCAAACTCGGCGTCGATGCGCTGTTTCGCCTGCTCTGAAAGCATGCGCTCGGCAAACGGATACACCACGTCATTTTCTTTTTGCGCATGCGAGCGAATCATATGCACGTACGCCATAGCCCAGCTAATTACTTCCAACTTATGATGCACAGACGCATCCTCCGTATACGCATGGCATGCTTTTTCCAGTTCAGTAACATAATGACGACCCTCGTCATGCTCAACAAGCATGCCGTGGCGAATTAAATTCTCGGCCGGTTTGCCCAGCTGCTCAAGCATCACACGAAACAGGATATCTTCCTCCTTCATATGGTGTGTTGCGTCAGCATACTCACGAATGAAGCGAATGGTGTCGGCAAACTGTGCGCCGTCAAACGCGTTGTGTTCCATCAGCTGAACGCACATATCTTCAAGCGCCTGCGCGCGCTCAAGAATGCGGCTGTGTTCTTCCATCAATACTTCAATGGCATGCATAGCACGCTCCTTTTCTGTCACACTAACCTTGTCAAAAAAATAAAAGAGGCAGACGAAAAACGCTCTGCCCCTTTTGATATGGTGAAACTTATACGCTGCTTGCACGCATCCGCACACAAACCGTACACAACTTATGCGCGCGAAATCTTGAACGTGCTTTCCGCAACGCGATCGAAGTGATAGCCCAGCTTCGTTACGAAACCGCACGACCACGCCGCACGCAAGTCGCTGTAATGCTCAGCAGGATGAATGCTTGCATCAAAGCTGAATACCAGTTGGTCATCATCTTCGCTATCGATAGTAAGCTTATGATCGCACGGCATGCCATCAACCCAAAAACCATCGAGTGTTTCAAACACGCTGCGAACGCTTGCGCCTTCAGGCAAATTCGTGTTCTTCACATATGATGCGCCAAGTGCTTCCACGTCGGGCAACATATTCTCAAGATGCGCGCTAAGCGCGGTGCATGCAAACGCAAGCTTTTCTTCTGCGGTGGCAATAAGGCGCTCAAGCGAAGCGTGAACGTTGCCATCAACGATATGATTTTCCAGCAAGCCGCATGGCATAGGATACTCGTCAAGCACTTTCCTCAACGTGCCTGGTACCAGGTTCTTTTCCTCAGAAATGTTCGCAAGACGCTCGGCAAAATCGTTAAGCGCGCGCACTTTCTGAAACATACGATAGTGAATTGCTCCAATTTCTTGACTCATGGTTATACTCCCCTTCAATATAAACCGTTTTTTGAGATCTCGTCTCTGTTACCATATTGTAACACGCTCGTGCATCAAAGAGTACACCACATGTAAACAATCATCAAGGAACTATCTACTTGCGGGGCGGGCAGCAGAATCGTTCAACTTTTCAAGAATGGGAGCAAGCTCAAGGCCGTGCACCATGGCAGCTTCGGCAAGCGATTCGCTTTGTGACGCGGGACAACCCAAGCAACCCATGCCAGCTTGCTCAAGGATGGCAGCGGCGCCTTCGTGCATGCGCAAAATCTGCCCAACCAGCATGTCACCTGTAATTAACACCTGGTCAGAGGCGTTTTCAGCATTTGCGGCACCTTCTTCGTTCGCGCCGCTCGCATCGCTTGCATCGTTGCAGAAAAATTCCTTCATGTCGTGTTCAACACTCGAAATGCTTGCAATGCCAAAATTCTTAACCAGCACGTCGGCTACCGCAGGCGAAATAAACGCAGGCAGCGTTGGACCCAAATGAATGTTCTTCACACCCAGCGACAGCAGCGCCAACAGCACAATAACGGCTTTTTGTTCATACCACGCAATGTTGTAGATGATAGGCAGGTCGTTAATGTCCGACAAGCCAAACACTTCTTGCAGCTTAAGCGCTACCGCAACAAGCGAGTAGCAATCGTTGCACTGACCAGCATCAAGAACGCGAGGAATGCCGCCAATCGTTCCCAAATTCAACTTGTTGTAGCGATACTTTGCGCATCCAGCAGTAAGAATAATGGTATCTTGCGGCAGCGCTTTCGCGAAATCTTCGTAGTAGCTGCGCTGTTTGCTACGTCCATCGCAGCCAGCCATTACCACAAACTGGCGTACCGCGCCCGACTTGATAGCGTCCACAACGGTATCGGCAAGCGAAAGCACCTGATTGTGCGCAAATCCGCACATCACGCTGCCCGATTCAATGGACTCGGGAGCGCTGCACAGGCGCGCCATAGCAATCAGCTGCGAAAAATCTTTGTGGCCGTGTTCGTCGGCTTCAATATGCGTGCAGCCCTCAAAACCTGCACAACCCGTTGTGAAAATGCGCGCTTTGTAGCTTTCACGTGGAGGAACAATGCAATTCGTCGTAAACAGCACCGGCCCATGGAACTGCTCAATATCGCTGCGCTGATTCCACCACGCACCGCCGTAATTGCCAACCAAGTTGTCGTACTTTTTGAACGCAGGGTACGCGTGAGCAGGCAACATTTCGCAATGCGTGTACACATCAACGCCCGTGCCTTGCGTTTGCTCCAGCAGCTGTTCTAAGTCGGATAAATCGTGGCCAGAAATCAAAATTGCCGGATTGCTGCGAACCTCCAGCGACACTTCCGTTGCTTGCGGATTGCCAAAACGCGTGGTGTTAGCGGTATCAAGCAGCGCCATCACCTTAACGCCGAAGCTGCCAACTTCCATAGCAAGCGCCAGAAGCTGATCGATAGTTAGCGTGATGTCACTGGTTGCAGCAAGCGCTTGTTGCAAGAACGTATCGATTGCAGCGTCAGAAAAGCCCAGTGCACGCGCGTGATGAGCGTACGCACCCAAGCCTTTCAGCCCGTAGGTAACCAGTTCGCGAACGGAACGCACGTCGGGATTTTCCACGGCTTCTACGCGTGCCAAACGAGCAAGTTCATCGCTGTCGAAACTGCCATCCCACAGCTCAAGCGCGCTTTCGCCCAGCTGGCTGTTAAGCGTATGAGCAACTTCAATAAGATGAGTTGCGCGCTGGGTAAGTGCCGTTTTGTCGAAATTGGCATTGGTGATGGTAGCGAACAGCGCGCTGGTAACCAGCTCGTCTACGTGCGACGGCACCTCAATGTGTGCGGTGCGCAGCGCTGTTGTAACGCACGAAAGCTCGCGCGCGGCATACAGCAACACGTCTTGGATGTGGGCAACTTCGGGCGTTTTTCCGCACACGCCAGCAATCGTACACCCGACGCCTTTTGCAGCTTCCTGACATTGATAGCAAAACATTGACGATTTCATGAGCCCACCCTTCATTTTCTCTCTTGTGTTCATGATCACAATGCTCATTCTATCGGGGCGTTTGCGTGCGCGCTGTTGCGTCTGCAACATATACGGCAGTTTTTTTATTTTTTTTCAGCGGGAACGTGGCTGAGCTTTTCGCGGGCGGGAACGCGAGCGAGCGCAGGAAACGCGGCTGAGTTTTTCGCGAGCGGGAACGCGTGCGAACTTTGCGCGAATAGTGCGGGTGTGTGAGTTGTGCAGGGAACGTGGTTGAACTTTTCGCGAGCAGGAACGCGAGCGAGCTTTTCACGAGCGGGAACGCGTGCGAACTTTTCGCGAACAGTGGGTGGTGCGCACGGTGGTAAACAGCGCGTGAACTGGCGAAACTAACAGCCCAAAAGTACCAAAAACGCAGGAGCGTAATGCTGCAAAAAGCGCAACAGCTTCAAGCCACGTGGCGAGGTAAGTATCACGTTGAAATAAACCAAACGCACGATAGGCACCACAATAAAATAGTTCACGAGCACCGCAACAACAACCGATAACGGTATATTGATAGCAAGGCTCTGTGCAAGATTGTTCGTGCCCGTCAGCAGCAAGGTTACGATGGTAACCATAATCGGCGTCATGATGCCAACGTTAATAAGCGACGTTAAGGCAGCGCGAAGTATGCCGTTCATCTGGGGTTTTATAAGTTTATCGATAATGAATGTACAAATGCGCGCCCCGATAGCAAGCCGCACAAACAAAGCGCACACAAAAATAAGCGGGTAAAACCAGTGTGAATGAATAAAAAATGTGATTCCTAACTGGCGCAGTCCGTTAAACGTTGCCATGAACGTTACCATACCGCCAATAATCAGCACCGTGAACAGCAGCTGCGCAACGGGGTCAACCGTGTGCGGCGTTGCATCGCACAAGCAATCGCGATACGTAATGCGCGTCGCGGGAGCGCTTGGCAGCTGGTCGGACGGTTCGTTTGATGTTTTGTTGCGCGGCTCGTTTGATGATGCGTTCGTTCGTTTTACCTGTTGTTGCGTATGTTGTTGCGTAGTCACACGATTCCTATCCCTCAAGCTGCTCAGAGAGCACAAGCCACTCGTCTTCAAGGGAATTCAGTTCCGCTAAGCGTTCATCAAGCTGAACTTGCAGCTTACCAAGTGCTTCAAAATCGCTTGGCGCAACCGCGTGCATTTCAAGGCGAAGCGCGTCAATTTTTTTGTGCGCTGTTGCCATTTTGCGCTCGAGCGATGCACATTGCTTTTTAAGCTGGTAGTGCGACACCGCTGGTTTCGCAGCGGCTGGTTTCGCGTCTGCTGAATTTGAAGCAGCGGCGCTGCCATCAGGTGTTTCTCCATGCGAAGAACGCATGCCGTTCGCGCCATTCGCGCCATTCACCCCACGCGCGCCAGCACCAGCAGCACCACTCGAAGCGCCGCCACGCTGCCCACCAGCACCAAGGCCCAACGCTTCCCGCGCGCCGTCGCGCGTGCCGATGCCTGCAGCTTGTTCCCAATCGCGCGTACCAGGCGCAGAAAACCACAAGGCACACAGCGCATCGTCGCTTACTTCACGCACGTCAAGCGCATCAAAATACGCTTCCACGCCACCGGCAAGATGAATCAGGCTGCCTTCAGAAAGCACGTACTGATTGTCGGTTGTGCGCGCCATCAGATAGCGATCGTGCGTCACCACAACCAAAGTGCCTGGCCAGCCGTTCAACATATCCTCAAGAGCAGCCAGCATGTCAACATCAAGGTCGTTACCTGGCTCATCGAGAATGATAACGTTCGGCTCGTCAAGCAAAATAAGCATCAGCGCCAAACGACGTTTTTCGCCACCGGAAAGTGAACCGATGCGCTTTTGCACAATCGATTGCTCGAATCCCAAATCCATTAGCAAATCCGACGGCGTTTTCGCCACGCCATCAAGCATAATACGGCGCGAATAGCGGCTTATAACCGCGCGCACGCACTCGTCTTCAAAAGGGGTAAGCATGCTTAAATGCTGCGAAAGGAATGCTCGCTTAACTGTTTTCCCAATTTTTACCTTTCCGCTTATGGTAGCAGATGCAAGCGCGCTGGGAATGTGCTCGTGCTGGATTTGCATCGTTTGTAACAAGGTTGTTTTCCCACATCCATTATCCCCCACAATTCCGATGCGATCGCCGGGGCCGATGCTCCACGTAATGTCGTTCAGAACCGTGTGTGGTGGTGTGTGTGGTGAAGGCGCTGGATATGACACGCTTAAGCCTTGGAAGCTGATTACTTCTTTTCCCAGGCGTGTTGCTGCCATGCGATTAAGGGTTAGCGAACTGCGCTCGGGCGCCTGTGCTCCTGCAAGCGCTTTTGCCTGCGCAACATGGAACTTTGGCTTCGTTGCACGCGCTCGCGCACCGCGCGCCAGCCACGCCAGTTCGCGACGCAATTTGTTTTGCTGGCGCTCCCAGGTAACATCGCGCACGCGTTCACGTTCCACACGCTGCAAAATATACGCAGAAAAGCCGCCTTCAAATGGCTCAACGCGCCCGTCGTGAACTTCCCACATGCGCGTGCACACATCATCAAGAAACCAGCGGTCGTGCGTAACAACCAGCAAAGCGCCTTTTTGCTGCTTGAAGCGCTGTTTAAGGTGGAACGCCAGCCAGCGAATGCCCGCCATGTCAAGATGATTGGTGGGCTCGTCCAAAATAAGCACGTCCCACGATTGCATCAGCACACGCGCCAAATTCACGCGACGGCGCTGGCCACCCGATAAATTTTTCAGCAACGCTTGAGGGTGAATATCGCGCAACAAGCCGCCCATCACATCGCGCGCACGGGTATCTTTCGCCCACTCGTACAAAGGACGCGTGCCAAACAGCACGTCACGCACGCAGCTTTCGCCACACAGCGTGTCGTCTTGCGTCACCAAACCAATGCGCAGATTGTTCACGGGAATGCACCGACCGCTATCGGGCTGTATTTTACCAGCTAGAACACGTATCAGCGAGGTTTTGCCATCACCATTGCGCCCCACAATACCAATACGGTCGCCGTCTTCAACACCAAGCGACACCTTGTCAAGAACGCATTTCAGCGCAAACGACAAACTCGCTTTTTCCAAGCCAAGCAAATACGCCATTACACCGCCATCCTACGCGCACAAGGCGGCACACAAGGCGTCAAGCAGGGAAATTGCGTAATGCTGGGCGGTGCGTTGTTCGCCAGCTTGCATCCAACATGTTCCGGGAAGAACCAAAGCGATGCGCTTGTGCTGCTTTTGGGCGGCGGCGCGCAGGGCAACTTCCACGTGCGAGGCAAAGTGCTCGGGTGCAAGCGATTCATCGTAGCTAACCTGGGGAATGTCGCACGGTTGCGGCTCGTCGCACAGCACAATATGAACCAAAATCATGTCACTTGGCGGCACAACAGAAAGCTCATCAGCGCAAACGGCATGCGCTTGCGGATTGGTAGCAGTTGCTAAGTTCGCCATGCGTCGCGCAACATCGCGCGTAAATTCGCAGGTGCCAAAAAAGCAAAAAGAAGAACGCTCCAGCGCTTCCGATGCACGCGCAAAGCCCATCGCAACAGGCAGTTTAAGCGGATGTTTGCCTTCCCACGAAAAATGCAAATTGTGCAGCGCGCGATACGTATACGCACCTGCAATGCCATCGGACGGAAGCCCCAAATTCAGCTGGAATTTGCGCAGCGCGTCTTCTGTGTGAGGGCCAAACATGCCGTCTTCTTTACCAGGTGTAAAACCAAGCGCGCCGAGGGCTTTTTGCAGTTCAACAACATCGTTGCCATGAAAATACGGCAAGCGCAAAAAAAGCGTTCTATCGCCCAGACGATACGAAGCATCTACCAGCGCATTCCACACTTTTTCGTCGACGGTTGTGCCTTGCGGCAAGTTCATAGAGCTGCGAAACGCCGCTATCGCGCGGGCAGTTTTTTCGTCGAAGGTGCCTGTAACGTCGGCATCGGTAAGCAAGCCAAGCGACACAAGACGCATTTGCACATCTTCAACAGCATCGCCGCTGCTCTGTGGTTCAATAATATTCACAAGGTGCTCCCCTCGTATTGCTTATTGTTGCGTATAACTGCTTATACCTGCTTATAGCTGCTTATAGCGTAACATTAAGCAAGACGATTGACAAAGAAATCTGCCATCGACACCAACAAATCGCGATGAATTGACGGCTCAAGAACGTCGGCAATTTCTTCTTTCGCTTTGCTGGTAAGCTGTTCGGCATAGCGCCGCGCAAAATTGATGCTGTCGGCCTCTTGCATCAGCGAAACAGCGGCATTAAGCTGCGCCTCATCGGTAGTGTGCGACGACAAAATGTCAATGAGCTGCTGTTTTTTAGACGACGGCAACTCAGAGAGCGCGTGCACTACCATAAGCGTGCGTTTTCCTTCGGTAATATCATCGCGAAAGCCCTTTTTCGTGCTTTCAGCTTTCCCAATAAGGTTCAACAAATCGTCTTGAATTTGAAACGCTAAACCGGTATTCAGGCCAAAATTGCGCAGGCCCTGAATTTCCTTTTCGGAACCTTTGCCAACGATAGCGCCAATGGCAAGCGGAACACCGCCTGAATAATGCGCTGTTTTGTGCGTTGCCATTACCAGATAGTCGTCGATGGTAAGATCGTAGCGATTATCGCGCGCCCAGCCTATGTCAAGCGCCTGACCTTCAATAGTAAGACGCGTCATGGTAATAAGCTCGGAAAGAACGCGCACTTTGGTGTGGTCGTCAAGCGACGCATCGTCAATAACGGTGCCATTGACCAGCATAAGCCCTAAATCGCCCATGTTGATAGCCAAACCCAAACCCTCTGAAATGTGCAAACAGGGCAAACCGCGGCGCAGGTGCGCATCATCGGCAATATCGTCGTGAATAAGGGCCGCTGTGTGGAAATGCTCAATGGCAGCGGCAGCACTCAGCGCGCAATGAGCTGTTCCGCCTACCGCACGTGCAGCAATAAAGCAAATAAGCGGTCGATGACGCTTGCCACCGTTCGCGCTGTACGTGCGCAGGGGCTGGTAAAGATAGGTATCCATGTCGGGATGCGTAGCGTGCGGAATAAACGAATTGATAGCTTCGCCAATTTCAGGCGCATAGTGCGTTAAATATTCTTCAAATGTATGAGGGATGCCTTTGTGAGCAATTAAATCATCGATATCAAGCATTTGAGCTCCACGGCTTACTTTCTTATGAGGCAATTTACCAGCAGATGTCCGAAAACGGCTTAGCATCGATGGATGATGATGAAAAGGTGGTAGGAGCGGTGGGACTCGAACCCACATGTCCGAAGACGACGGATTTTAAGTCCGTTGCGTCTGCCAATTCCGCCACGCTCCCATAAACAACGGTCAACCTGCATTGCTTACTGTACCAAACAATTACGATTATAGCGACAACTATTTGATGCCAATGTAAAAATTACACCTTGCAACACATCAGATTCACACGCGTAGTAACACGCGTGATGCGTATGATACATGATACGCTGCATAATTGCGAGCCCTGCAACAATCACGCTGGCGCGCTTCGGTTCAAGGCCGATGCGCTGTTTTCGCTGGTCAAGCGTCATGTTGGCAAGTTCGTGTATCAGGGCAGCCACGTTTGCTTCAGAAACGGGGAACCCGTGTACGCGCGCTGCGTCGTAGTGGCGCATGGAGCACAGCATGCTGACGGCGCTGGTGGCGGCGCCCGCTACGCCAAGGAGCGGGAAGCGCGGGAACGGGTGCGAGCGCGCGTTCGGCGCGGGTGCTGCTACTTGCGGAGGTGCGACGGGTGCGGTGTGCTGAGCGGGTGCGACAGATACTGAACCGCGCGCAGGAACAGGCACGTGAACAGGCGCAGGAACTGGCACGTGAACAGGCGCAGGAACTGGCACGTTAGCATGTGCCGAGCGTTCCTGTTCACACGCGGTGGCGTAAAAACGCTCATCGCGGTACAGCTGTTCAAAATAGGGGCTCATAAGCTCGTCGATCCATGCGTTAAGGCGCTCGAGAGATGCAAGCGAAATTCGCTCTGAACCAAGCACTTTTTCGGTGGCACGACGGCACCCAATATCAAACGAGTGCACGTAACAAGGCGCGCTACCTGGTATTCCGGCAATAAGCTCGGTTGAACCGCCGCCTATATCCACCACAAGAAG
>CAMPNZ010000023.1 GCA_946892075.1 uncultured Coriobacteriales bacterium | reverse complement strand
ATTCGGAGTCCGCATAGAACAACTAAATAAGTACAGCGGTCTTACCGAATAAGGCTGCTGCGAGTCACGAAGAAGGACTTCTTCATTATGGCTTGTGGTGTTTTGTCATACCTTGTTTGAGCTGAATGCAAGAAAGTCCTTCGTCGGAAATCAGATGGATGATTTTTTATGAGAATTCGAGTTCGTTGTGACAATCATTTTACAACATTCGACCTCAAGCTTAATGATGTTAAAGGCTGGCTTAATATCGACCTTCTTCCTGATGAAAGCGAAGAAGAGTTTGAGAAAAGAGCACAAGAAAAAGTGGATGTTGAGTTTAACTGGCCCGAGTATAACTCTCTAAATAAATATGAGAGGCATAAAGGTTTTACTAAGCCTTACAGTGGTGAAGATGTCTATATCAATTGAAAATTGATCCACTAAAATGGAATACTTCGGCTATTTCATCATTTTCACCTCGTTTCAACCAATTGATTGTTTCTTTAACTCGATAAGAATCTCCGCACATGTTAACCACGTGAGATTTATAAGATAACCGATCTACGATTGCCCCTGTTGCCATTCGCCGGAGGATATTACCCTGTGCGGCTATATACTCTTGTGCTTTATAATTTGTTAAAATATAATAATAAAAATAGTTATTAAGGGGTGTAATTATGGGTAAGGTAATACAATCGTTTATTGCTGTGTTTGTGTTTTGCGTTCTCGTTATTTCGCCACTGTGCGCACCATTAGCTAATGCAAGAGTAAACGCGCTTCCAGACGCTCTTCAAAATCATTCGTATAATTGGAACAGGACTGTGAAATACGACAGAAGCGGATTGCGTTCACCTACCGTGCCTGATGCCGATAAAGCTGCACTTGCCAGCCATAATTTAAAATTTGAAGCCACTCCATCTGGTGAGGATTTATACAATAAATATCCAACTCATATTACTCCAACAGGTCAAGAACTTCGTCCAGGCACCTATGAAGGCTATACCGTTTACATACACACAATAGATGATTCAGGTGCATCAAATCCTGGCACGTTTACGTTTACTATTACCCTTAGAGATGGTGTGGGCAATAAAAATCGTTTTAAATTTCAACTTACTGTTCTCCCAAGTCATAAGGTAAGTTTTGATGTCAATGGTGGATCGCCCGCGCCAAAAGTTCAATACGTTGCAGATGGTAAAAAAGCGGATGTGCCTACTACGCCGACTTTGGCGAACAATACCTTTGAGGGTTGGTATAATGGCGACACAAAGTACGATTTCGAAACGCCTGTTAAAGCGCCTGTTTCACTTAAAGCTAGATGGAAGCAAGCTGGCATACTTATCAATGCAATGCCCAAGCTTGAAGTGGCGGATAAAACTATAACGCAAGGTGACGCGTTTGATGTTAAAAGCATGATTACAACAGCCTCCGATAAAATTGATGGCGCCAATCTGAAAGACCAGGTAGCTATTACCTATCCGAACGGTTATGATCTAAATAAAGCTGGCACGTACCAGCTTGGATTTGTGCTTACTAATTCGAAAGGTGCCAAAGTATCAAAATCGGCAACACTTACGGTTATTGCTAAGAAGCAAATCTACAAGATTAGCTTTTGCCCAAATGGAGGCACTATTGATGGCTCAACTACTACCAAGGAAATCGACACTAACGAAAGCGGCAAGCTAACTGCCCCCGTAGCTGTGCGTGATGGTTATACCTTTGAAGGCTGGTCAACCAACCAAAACGCGCAAACTGGCGAACTAAGCGCCGCTGATATTGCCGCAAAAACATTTACTGAAAACACAACCTATTATGCAATATGGAAAGCAACTGATGACCATCAAACACCAGGTGGGGGGGGTATTCCCACTCCTAACCCTGACGGAGGCACTACGCCGGGCACGGGCGGTGATGGTGGCGATGGCGGTGCTGGCGACGGTGGCACTCCTACACCTGGGCCTGGCAATACTCCTGTTCCTGACAATGGCGGTGCGCTTAAACCTGGCAACGAGGGCAATCCTAACCCTGAACATAACAATAGCACGCCAGCTGAGCAAACGCCGCACAATAAAGTTTATGTCACGTTTGACTTTAACGGTGGAGCTATTGGCGCAGATTGCGGACCTAAAACAATAACGGTTGAAAAGGGCGCTCTGATTACGCTTTTAGAAGCTCCGTATAAGCAGGGTCATACGTTTTTGTATTGGGACGAAGCACGTTATCAACCTGGGGATACGTATAAGGTAGAGGCTAATCACACGTTTACTGCGGTGTATGCGCCAGATAATGCGGGGCATGTCTCAAAGCCTGAAAAGCCTGTTCATGGAGGAAACGCACTTCCTTCTACGGGCGACGCCTTTGATTCGACAATTGTGGTGCTGGTGGCATTGATAAGCGGCACGCTTGCTTGTGCGTATATAGGTGGATGCGCCTTGTATCAAAAGAGAACCAAGTAAGCGCGACCGTTCGAGCGGGGAAGGACTCCGAACGTGAGTGGCTGAGGATTTTTGCCTACGTGTCGCCTTATTGGAACAGCTTGGTAGGTCGTTTATATCTTGCGTTTATACACTCTTTGACTTGCAAATGCCAATACATTGTTGTTTAATGCGTAGAAGAAAGGAGCAATGTTATGGCTAAAACTGCAAATTTGTACGCCCGCATTGAACCGGAATTAAAAGAGCAGGCAGAAGATATATTGAACTCACTTGGACTTCCTCCATCGAGCGCTATCACCATGTTCTATAAGCAAGTTGTTTTGCAGCAGGGTTTGCCGTTTGCCGTGAAGCTAGCTTATAGAAAGCCTGTCGACATAAACTCTTGCTCCAAGCACGAATTGCATACAGAATTGGAAAAGGGATACCAGTCCATTCTATCGGGCGATGTTAAACCTGCAGATGAGGTTTTTGAATCTTTGCATTAATTGGGAATTTCCCATCAATGTGAGTTAAAAATTGTCCAGGTAGTAGAAGGCGAACACGTCGTGTGTGTAGCGTCGTTCCTGGACCTGTGCCTTAAGCTCGCAACCGCTTTTCGTGCCCAAGCCGTTCCCGCCCGCAAGCGCGTCGCCGCTCACTTGCGTTCTTACCCGCAAGCCCGCAGCCGCTCGCACGCGTTCCCGAACCTGAGCCGCCACAACCAGCCCCGCTGGTTGCTCACGTTCCCGAACCTGTGTCGTACCAGCACCCCGCTACGCTCGCCCGCAAGCGCGCACCCGCTCGCTCGCGTCCCCCAAAACCGCCATCCGAGGGCGCAAACCGCGCGTCAATCGCTTAAAAAATTCACATCTTCGTGTATTTTTCTTCATTAAGGGCACTGATACGCAAATCTGGAGACTTTTTGTGAAATGTTGTCGTATAGTTACCTACGTTACTCTCTAAGAGAGTGAGCGTGGGAGCCAACCGCGCTAGCAGTACTTCTTGGCGCTTGTCAGGAAGAGAAAAGAGGAATTACTATGGCACAAGGCACAGTTAAATGGTTTAACCCTGAAAAAGGCTACGGCTTTATTTCGCAGGAAGACGGCGAAGATTTGTTCGTGCATTATTCAGAAATCAAAATGGACGGCTTTAAGACGCTCGATGAGGGCGCGGCGGTTACTTTTGATGTAACTACCGGCAAAGACGGCAAGCTGCAGGCGAGCAACGTTCAGAAGGCGTAAGTTCGCGAACGCAGGTTACACGGGCAGGTGTGTAGCCGATTTTCCACCGCCTAGACGCATGGAGGATGTCTGCAATGCCTGGTTGTATAGCTTTTAGCTAGCTGTTCAGTTTAGTTCTAGAAGACACATCGGTTGAGGGTTCGCTCTCAACCGATTTTTTTATGCATCGTATGCATCGGGAACGTGTTTGAGCGGTGCAGTCTTGTCAGCTGCCCGCGTGTGAACAGGCGCTATTGGATGAACATCGCGTCGCCGAACGACAAAAAGCGGTAACGCTCGCGAATGGCATGCTGATACGCCGCCATGATGTGCTCGCGACCAGCCAGTGCGCTTACCAGCATCATTAGCGTCGAGCGCGGCACGTGAAAGTTCGTGATCATCGCATCAACCACATTAAACGTATAACCAGGCAAAATGTACAACGACGTATGCTCGCGCGCCCGCGCTTTCACGCACTTCGCCTGCGTATCGTAGCAGCTTTCAAGCGAGCGCATGCTGGTTGTTCCCACAGCAATAACGCGTCCACCTGCGTCTTTAGTACGATTTATGGCATCAATGGTTTTCTGCGGTACCGAATACGTTTCCGTATGAATCACATGATTGCGCGGATCGTCCTCATCTACCAGGCGAAACGTATCCAAGCCCACTTCCAAATCGACCGTTTCCCAGCCAACGCCCTGTTCCTGCAGCGCAGCAATCAGCTCGGGCGTGAAATGCAAACCCGCCGTCGGCGCTGCCGCCGAGTGCTCCGATTTCGAGTACACCGTTTGGTACAGCTCCTCGTCACCTGCATAATGTTTGATATACGGCGGAAGCGGCGTGTGCCCACAGGCATGAAGCGCCTCGTCAAGCGAGGGAAGCGTAGTCGTAAGCCGCGCAATACGCTCGCCCGGACTGGGTTTTTCCGCCCAATCGACAATCTCAATCGACAAGCACACGCGCCCCTGCGCATCGGGGATATCAACCACCGCACCTGTTTGTGGTTTTAGGCGTTTACCGGGGCGAACAAGCACTTCCCACAATGCCGTATGCGCCGTTTTTGGCTCACGATTAAAAATTTCGCGAAGAAGGAAAATTTCCGCACTTCCGCCCGATCCACGCTTCGTGCCAAGCATACGTGCAGGTAAAACACGTGTTTCATTCGCAACCAGCAAATCGCCCGGATGCAGAAAAGTGCCAATATCATGGAAAACGCAATCTTGCACTGCACCGCTGTGTTTGTCAAGTACCAGCAAACGGCACCCATCGCGCACTTCAGCTGGCGTTTGCGCAATCAGCTCGGGAGGAAGCGTGTAGTCGAAATCATCAGTTTTCATGAACGAGCCTTTCTGTATCGCACGCGCTGACATCGGGTAGGGGTGTTTGCTGAAGACTCTGGCTGTGCAGCTGTTGTTCCTGCTCCAACGCCTGCGCCCTCTGCTGCTCGCGTACCTGCGCCCGTTGCTGCTCCTTGAACTGCCGCAACAAATCGCGCTTGCGAGCCTGTTTCGCGTTGTACAACGCCTGCTCAGCCTTGCGCGCCCGTTGCTTCTCCGCCTCAGCTTTGCGCTCGGCCTCATGCGCTATCAGGTACAATGCCCGCTGTTCCTCGCGCTGTTCCTTAATAAAGGCACGTGTTGCTTTGCCCTCGTCAATCGAAAACGAGCAGCCACAATAATCCTGGCGATACATCCCTGCCTCGCGCGATCGCCGCGTTGCTTCGTCGTAGTAGGGGCGAAAATCGCGAAAATCGGCCGCGATGCTGTTTTGCTTGCACGCGCGCGTAAGTTCCTCGCGAATGATGTCCGTGAACTGGTACGGGCTTACCGAAAGCGTCGTGCTTACCGCGTCGAAATCGTGCTCGTGCGCATAGCGCGCCGCCTCGCATAACCGCAGCTTATAGCAGGCCCTACACCGATTGCGGCGGTTCGCATCGTCCAGCAATTCCGCAACTGACGTGGGCTTTTCCGTGCGCTCCTGCGCCTTTTGCGCCATGGCACGCCCGATGGGCGCAACGTAACGTTCCCACTGCGCCGGGTCGTAGTTGCCCTCAATCACGCGCACACCCTCATGCGCTGCAAATTTCAGCAGCTCAGAAAGCCGATGCCGATACTCCGGCTCGGGCGCAATATTGCTATTCGCGTAAAAAATGCTAATGTCGTGGCCCTCCGCCAGCAAAATGCGAAGCGGCTCCATTGAACACGGACCACAGCATGCATGAAGAAGCAATTTCATAGCTTTACTCCTTGATGGATGAAAACTATTCTATACTACTCCATATTGAATGAAATGTTCAGGCGCGGGCGCGTGTTTCGACTGAATTACACATGTCGCGTGCGCGTGCCATTCGCGGGAGAACGTGACGGGGAACGTAACGGAGAACGTGACGGGGAACGTGAGGTGCGCCACCAGCCGCACCCAACGGCGCCCCACCAGCCGCATCCGCCGCGCACGACAGAAAAAGGAACCTATGTCGCTTTTCACTTTCGATATTCACGCTCAATCGGGCAGCGCCCGCGCCGCGTCGTACACTACCGCTCACGGCAGTTTCCAAATGCCGATGTTCATGCCGGTTGGAACACACGCCACCGTCAAAGGCTTAACGGTTGAGCATCTGCATCAGCTAAAAGCGCAGGTCGTTCTTGCAAATACCTATCACTTATATATGCGTCCTGGCGTCGACGTCATCGAAGCGGCGGGTGGCGTGCACAAATTCATGAACTACGACGGCCCGATGCTTACCGATTCGGGCGGGTTTCAGCTGTTCAGCCTTGATAAAATGATGAAAATATCGCCGGAGGGCGTGCGCTTTCACGCCTACGATTACGACGGCTCGAAGCATTTTTGGACGCCCGAGACGAACATGGACATTCAGCAGCGTATTGGCGCCGATATTTGCATGCAGCTTGATCAGTGCATCGGCTATCCTGCCGAAAAATCGCAGGTGGCGGCCTCTACGAAGCTCTCATGGGAATGGGCGCGGCGCTGCGCGTATGCTCATACGCGCCCCGACCAGGCACTTTTCGGCATCGTGCAGGGCGGTATGCATCGCGATTTGCGGCTGGAAAGCATAAAGCAGCTGGTAGATGTGCACAACGATGCAAAGCGCGACGGCTTAGCCGGCTTTGGGGGTTTTGGCATTGGAGGCTACTCGGTTGGCGAGCCGCATGATGTGATGTTCCAAACGCTTGGCGACGTGTGCGCCGCTATGCCCGCAGATAAACCGCGCTATTTGATGGGCGTTGGCAATCCCACGACGCTTGTGCGCGCGGTGCGTGTGGGCGTTGACATGTTCGATTGCGTGTTACCCACCCGAACAGGCCGTATGGGAACAGCGTTCTCAAGCACGGGACGCATGAACATGAGAAATGCCTGCTACACGCGCGATTTTTCGCCTCTCGATGCCACGTGCAGCTGTTGGGTGTGCCAAAACCACACGCGTGCATACATTCGTCATCTGGTAAAACAAGGAGAAATGCTGGGCGGTATTTTGCTGTCGATGCACAATATCCACTTCCTTATCAACCTGATGACGCGTGCTCGCCAGGCCATTTGCGCCGACGCGTATGAAGATTTTTACGAGGAATGGATGCATTCACCTGCAGCAAACGACTATTAGGAACGTGTCGCCGCCTGCGCATACGCGCAGTATTGAGCGACGCATGATGTGCGAACTGCCGCGCGAACTGCCGCAACGGCAACACGTTCTCGCGACGCACGACCACCGCGCACACCCGAACCGCCTTCCGCCTTCGCACCAGCCCGCCGCGCCCGCGCCGTTCCCGCACCCGCGCCGCCACGTTTCCGCACCCGCTCGCACACGTTCCCGCACCCGCACCGCCACGTTCCCGCACCCACACCGCCTCCGCACACGCCAGATATTCGCTATTTCTATAATTTCCGAACTTTACTTCTACTTATCACATTGCATTTGTGGCAAAATAGTGAGGTTGACAAAATTATGTATAGCTTATGGGGAGGCCGCCTGCGCTTCTCATGCGTGCATGTTTCACTAAGCACAAGGAAAGGAATCCATCGATGATGGCAACCCAAACGAAAAAGCGCAAAAAGAAGTCGGGTGGCTCGTCAGAGCGCCGTAATATATGGCTTCTTATTCTTACTACCATCCTTATTCTTGCTTCAGTATACGTATTTACGCCGCCATCACAACGCATTAACCAGGGCTTGGACATTCAAGGCGGCTTGTCGGTTGTTCTTACTGCCACGTCCAACGACGGCAACCCGGTTACGAAAGAAGAAATGGAGGCCTCGCGCGCCATTATCGAAAGCCGCGTTAACTCGCTGGGTGCAAGTGAAGCGGCCGTTCAGTTGCAGGGCGACAACCAGATTTTGGTGCAAATACCAGGCGCAACCGACACCAAGGCCGCGCTTGAAACCATCGGCAAAACCGGTAAGCTTGAGTTCGCGCGCCTCGATTCCTTCACCGACGAAACCGTTCGCAAGCGCATTGACACGGGCGACTACGGCAAAACTGCCATGGTAACCGACGAGTTTGGCAACCAGTTTCCTTCCAAGCAAAAGTCCAGCTTAAAGGTGCAGCCGGGCACGTATAAGGCGCTTATCACCGGCGAAAATATCACGAACGTGTCGGTGGATCGCGCTTCTGAAACGGGTACCGATTATGCCGTTAACGTGCGCTTAAACGGCGAAGGTACCGCTGCGTTCGCGAAAGCAACACGCGAACTTGCGCCCACGAAGGGCAAAATCGTTATCGTGCTTGATGGTGAAGTGCAGTCGGCTCCTGCCGTTCAGTCGGTTATTGACGGCGGTCGCGTGTCGATTACCGGCGGATATACGCTTGCTGGCGCGAACGGCTTGCGCACTGTTCTTGAAAGTGGTTCGCTTCCGGTAAGTTTCCAGTACTCGCAAAGCCAAATTGTTGGCCCAACGCTTGGACAAGGTGCTTTGGCGGCAGGCGTTTTGGTGGCGGGCTTGGGCTTGCTGCTTGTTATGCTGTACCTGCTGTTTTTCTATCGCGGGCTTGGCCTTATTACCGCGGGCGCGATGGTGGTGTTTGCGGTGTTCTACCTGGGCATTTTGGCAACGTTGTCGCACTTTGGCCTGTTCAGCTTGTCGCTTTCGGGTGTGGCGGGTATCGTCCTTACCATCGGTATGGCGGCCGACTCGTCCATTTTGGTTATCGAGCGTTTCCGCGAAGAAATTCGCATGGGACGCAGCGTGCGTGCCGCGTCAATAACAGGCGTTCGACATGCGATTATGACCTCAATCGACGCCGACTTGGTAACGCTTGTAAGCGCCCTTTCGCTGTTCTTCTTGGCGTCGTCGTCCGTTAAAGGTTTCGGCTTGACGCTTGCATTGGGAATTGCGTGCGACATCATCATGATGCTGCTGTTCAAAGCGCCGTTGGTTCGTATCATTGCGCCGCGCACCATTGCGCATCATCCGCGTTTCTGGGATATTCAAGACTCGAAAAATGCGTACAAAACCTTCTCTCAACTGGGCGAAGCAACAGGTGTTACCGCTGGTGAAGCCGAAATTGGCGAAGCGATGTGCTACAAAGAAACTGCGCGCATCATTAAAGAGCGCGCCGGCGAGGAAGACCCTGCTGCTTTGAAACTCGTGCGCCAGCTGAAAGGCCGTTTTATCAAACACGACATCGGCTTTTTAAGTGCTCGCAAAATTTTCCTAACCGTATCAGGCATTTTAGTGCTTGCATGCATTGCGGTTGTGTGTATTAAAGGTGTTACGTTTGGTATCGAATTTGTGGGCGGAACTTCGGTTACGTACTCGAACACGGGCGACCTTACCTCGCAAGACATTACGCAGGCGTTTAACAAGGCGGGCGTGAAAGATGCTACTGTTCAAACCACCGAAAACGAAGGTCAGAAGGGCTTTCTTATTCGCATGACAGAAACGAACGCGCAGGCATCCGAGCATATTGCGCGCACCGTTGCCGATGAGCTGCATCTTTCTGCGGAAAACACGCAAGTGTCAACCATCGGCCCCGACTGGGGAACAAGCGTTGTTCGCGCGTCGCTGATTGCATTCTTCGTGTCGTTAGCGCTGATCATTGCCTATATCGCCATTCGCTTTGAATACAAGATGGGATTCACCGCTGTGGTGGCGTTGTTGCACGACTTGATTATCGTTATGGGTGTGTATGCCCTTATCGGACGCGAAGTTACGCCGAACACCATCGCCGCGTTGCTTACCATTTTGGGATATTCGCTTTACGACACGGTTGTTGTGTTCCACCGCATTAACGACAACATGAAGGAACTGAACATTCGTTGCAGCTTTATGACGATGGCAAATCACTCGGTTAACCAGGTGTTTTTGCGCACCATTAACACAACGCTTACGTCAATTATTCCTGTTATTGCCATGTTGTTCTTTGGCGGAGAAACGCTGCAAGATTTCGCATTTGCTATGGTCATCGGCCTTATTTCTGGTTCGTATTCCTCAATCGCCGTTGCCACGCCGCTGTTTAGCATGTGGAAAACACGCGAGCCTGCAAACGCAAAATTGCAACAGCGCTTCGGCAAGGAGATTGGAACATTTGCGTTCATTCATGATGCAAAATAATTTATTTGTGTCATAATGAGCAAAAATGCGTTGTAAGGAGTAGCTTATGCCATCTGCAAGTGCCCCTAACTTTTGCCCGCCAACCGAAGAGGGCGTACAAATTTCTCTTGAGGATGAAAATGGTGTTGCAACCACCTTTGAGTTTCTTGGGAGCATCATTCACGACGATCGAGAGTTCGGGTTCTTTTTCCCTGTTCTTGACGATGATGAGTTTAGCGGCGAGGTTGTGATTCTTGAGATTTTAGCGTATGACGAGGACGATCAGCCTAGCGAGTTTGAGTTGCTTGAGGATGAAGACCTTGCCGACGATGTGTACGACGAATTTCGGGAAGCTGCGGGCGATTTGTACGACTTTCAAGACGAATAAGGCGCCGTCTCAAGACTAATAAGGCGCCGTGCGCGTGACGGTTGTGGCGCTGGCGAACGTGTGGCGGAATGCTGGCGGCGTTTGTGCAGGCTGCTAGGGCGTTTGCGCAGGTGAAAGCCCCAGCGGGAGCAGCTTCGTTCCTGCGTTGATGCACCTCGTGTTCCCGTGTTCCCGCGCCGTCCGTTCTTGCGTTGATGCGTTCACGTGTCCCGTGTTCTTGCGTGCCCCGCGTTCCCTCGCTACGCGTACAAATTTGCAAGCAGGATACTTGCACTCATAAGCGCTATTATTCCCGTTGCGATAAATTCACGTTTCCCCATGTGAAAGGGATACAGTCTGCTGCGCTCATACGTTGGCGCAAAGCAGCGTGCTTCCATTGCTCCTGACAGCGCGTCGGCATGGCGCAGTGCGCTTGTGAACAGGGGAACCAGCAGCGACAGCACAAGCGGGATGCGCGAGCGTTTTCGCAGGTAAACGCCGCGGCTGATTTGTGCAGCGTACAAGTGGTGAAGCTCTTGTGCAAGCTCAGGCATGAAACGCAGCACAATTCCAAGCATGATGCCAATTTCGTGGGCAGGCACTTTAAAGCGCGCCAGGGGCATCATCAGCCGTTCCGTTGCATCGCTAATATCCAAGGTGCTGGTGCTCAGGGGAATAATGCTTGCTGAAAGTAACAATACAATCATGCGGCAGCCAAAAAATAAGCTTGCATGGATACCGTCGTCGGTAATGCGAATAAAGTTCCAGGTAAACACAACATTTCCTGCTTGGTTCGCATACAAATTCAGCAGCGCGCTTACTACTACGAAAAACACCAGCGGCAACACAGCGCGCGCGATGCTTCCTATGCTAATACGCGTCAGCGCCAGCAAAACGCCTAGTGAAACAACACAAAGCAAAAGGGAAAGCGGCGTAGAGGCGTTCAAAATCACAATCATCAGTACCAGCGAAGCCAGAATTTTGAAGCGCGCATCCAGGCGATGGATGACGCTGTTCGTGTCGCAATACAGTTCTTTACCTGGGAGTTTACTCATGTTGCGCTGCCTTGTGGTTCAGAACGTGTGCCAGTTGTTCTGCAAGCCCGCGCGTCGTATGCGCCGTGGGATATTCAAGCGGGATACCCCGTTGTCGCAAGCGCCCCGCGCACGCATACACGTCGGGCACATCCAAGCCAACCGCGCGCAACTTAGCTTCATTTTCTGAAGAAAATACCACGTCAGGAGCATCAAAACACAGTTGCTGCCCCTTGTTTAGCACCAGCACACGCGAGCAATATTGCGCAAGATCGTTCATGTTGTGTGACGCCATAATGATGCTTACGCCTTCGGAGTTCAGGCTTTTGAACAGCTCCAACAGCGCACGTTTTGCTGCTGGGTCAAGGCCAGCGGCGGGTTCATCAGCTATTACGTAGTGCGGTTGCATCGCCAGCACGCCCGCAATCGCAACGCGCCGCTGGATGCCACCCGACAGTTCGAAAGGGCTTTTGTGCGCGTATTCCGCTGCGTCAAGATGAACGTGTTCCAGCGCCCACGCAACGCGTTTCTCAACTTCATGAGGGGAAAGCCCTAGGTTGCGCGGCCCGAATGCAATGTCATCGGCAACACTTGGCGCAAACAGTTGCCGTTCGGGATACTGGAAAATAAGCCCCACGCGCTTAATAATTTCCTTTTTGTGCTTTTTGTTGTGCGAGGAAAATCCATCCACAGAAACGGTGCCGCATGTGGGCGCAAGCAGGCCATTTATGTGCTGCAACAGCGTGCTTTTGCCGCTTCCGGTGTGTCCCGCCAAGCCGATGAACTCTCCTTTTTCAATCGAGAAGGAAATGTGCTGCAGCGCCCAAGCTGTGTCTGGTGTTTCGCCCCATTGTTGCTCGCTTGGTGAGTTCGATGGGGGAGTTTGCGCAGATGGGGAAGCTGTTGCAGATGGCGCAGCGAGCGTAGTGTTTCTTGAGGCAGCTTGTGCAGCAGCCTGTGTGGCAGCTTGAGCGTTAGCGCCGCGCGCGCTATCAGCCACAAGACGAGCGCGCTGCCTGCGTGTAAGCGTCTGATAGGTAAAACTTACTTCTGTGAATGTAATTGACATAAAGCGTCCTCAAGCTGCGATTGCGTTAGTGTCGGTTCTAAATGAAAGCCCTGCTCATTAAGCTCTTTGATCAGTTCTGCCGAAAACGGCAATTCTAAATGCGACGTTGCGAGCGCGCGCCAATGGCTTAGCAAGTGCTGCGGCGTTGTGTCAACAGAAAGGCGGCCGTTTTCAAGAATCAAAATGCGCTCAGCATGCAGTGCTTCTTGTATATCGTGCGTAATCATAATAAGCGTAATACCCTGTTTATGCAGGTCATGACATATTCTTAGAAGCCCTTTGCGCCCGCGCGGATCAATCATCGACGTTGCTTCATCAAGAATAAGAACGCGAGGATGCATCGCCAGCGTGCCCGCGATGGCAAGGCGTTGTTTTTGTCCGCCCGAAAGCGTTGCGGTGTTGCGTTTCTCGAAGCCGCGCATACCAACCGCCGCAAGCGATTCGCGCACGCGCTGGCGGATAGTTTCAGCAGGTAAGCACAGGTTTTCTGGCCCAAACGCTACGTCGTTTTCAACGCGTGTTGCTACAATTTGATCGTCTGGATTTTGAAACACCATGCCCGCGCATGCTCGAATGGCGCGCACGTTCTGCTTGTCGCTTGTGTACAAGCCCGCCACTTCTACGCTGCCTGACGTGGGTTTAAGCAGGCCGTTTATCAGTTTTGCCAGCGTCGATTTGCCCGAGCCATTTGCTCCCAGCACGCATACGAACTCACCGCTTTCAATGTCCAGCGTCATGTTGTGCAGCACAGCGTGGTTTTCGTTATAAGAAAAACCAAGATTGCGTATTCGTATGATAGGGTTATCGCTGGTCACAGAAGTGCTCCTTTAGCTGCTTGTGAGTGTGTCGTGCGTCGTTGTTGCGCTTTATGCGCGGCTGCGCGACGAGTATTTGTGCAGCACGACTGCAATGCTCTTATATACAAGCGCACTTATTATAGAGTTTAGCAGCACCTTTGCAATATTAAATGGCAAAAGTATAGGAATAATCATAGCAATAATACTTTGCAGCGGTGCTCCCGTGTACAGCGGCGTCACAAGCAAGTTGCCCAGCAAAGCCACAATAATCATGACGCAACTTCCGACAAAAAATCCAACAATCAGCTTCACCGTTGGAATATGTCCGTGTGCATTTTTCGTTTTCCCAGCTAAACCAAGGGGAACAAGGTATGCGCAGGCACAGATAATGGTCATGACGCCACCCCAAATGTTGCTGGTTATAAACACGTGCGCGATTACCGACACGAAGCTGATAATGCAGCCTGCAAGCGGCCCAAAGGCAAACGCTCCCATAACGGCAGGTACGAACGACGGGTCGTATTTCAGAAACGGAGCAGCGGGGAACAGCGGTATTTCAATGAACGATAGGACAGTGCTGATAGCAGCCATAAATGCCATAGTAACAAGCTGTTGTGTGTTCCAGCGCGCTGGAAGTGTACCTTGTGAGTTTTGCATAGTTTCTCCTTTTTGCGTTACGTTTTTCTTGGTGATTTAAGTTTCGTGATGCAAAAAAAAGCCCGCAGGAATATACCTACGGGCTTTGGAGATATCGCGCGAATGTGCTACGACTGACATCTGCCTCTTTCATCCGGACTATACCGTTGGTTTCGGCTTTTCACCGAATCTACCTTGCGTAATTGTGCATGCCATACTACGCAAAGCTCGCGGACTTCAGACGATGTGCGCACATGAGTAAACCCACGTAAACGCAGCATTCTGTTACCGCCAGTGAGGAATTTCACCTCGCCCTGAAACATAAATCCATCGAGGATGAATTGTATTCGCACGCGCCCGAAAACGCAAGCACTATTTTTTTGAGCACAGTTACAACGGCGGTGCTTTTATCCATGTCAGCATGCCGCAATACGTATCTCCTTTCTTCGTTAGCGTCATAAACGCAGATAAATACGAATTCGTGTCTATGCGATAACTATGCGTTGTGCCATTGTCATACGTGCTAGAAACACCCTCGTATTCGCTGGTCATGCACGTTCCAAACGCATCAAGCGACTCAAATGGCGTTTTACATTCCACGTACACATAGGCCTTTTCGCAAGGAATGCTGCTGGAGTTTTGCAAAGTTTCAGCATCAATCACATGTCCATCAGGCCTTCGTATCGTAAGGGCGCAATTCTCCGCTGCATTACACCAACTTCCAAGTTTGGGTTGGTAGCGAAAGCCCGCACGCGTAAGCGCTGGGTAGATATTCGATTGTTTCACACGCGCGAAGCTTGCAAGGCGAAGAATTCCCTGGTCGTCAAAGCGCAGCGTGTTGTCATTGGCGTTTGTACGAAAGGCACTTGCACTCCGGCGCGCCATGTTTTGCGCAGATGCATCATTGGTTGCGTGCGCGCTTCCTTGCGATTGCCCAAAGCCGCTTCCGCCAGTGCCGTTTATGCCGTTTGCGGAGTTGTTCCCGCTTGTGCCGTTTGCAGCATTTGCGCTGTTAGAGCCTTTGTTTATACCCAGTATGGCGTTCGCGTTGCTTCCCGTTGCGTTATCAGGAAAACGCGCTTTGCCATAATTGTTGCCATTGGTGCTGGTAGCATTTCCATTTTTGCTACGCTCATACGCGTGCTGCGCGCTGTTTGTATGCTGCTGTGCGTTCAATTTGTCAAGCGCATAGGCGCGCACAAACGCAAACGGTTGTTGTTCAAGCACATAAGGGCTGCATACAGCAAGCAGCGTAATCGCAAGTGTACTTTGAACAAGAAAACATACGCTGGTAAGCGCTTTCATGCGCGTCGTGAACGGCGTTTTGCTGCGCCACAATTTGTACAAGCCAAGAGGCCAGCACAGTGCAACAGAAACTACTATTGCTTGCAGGCTGCGTAGCGAGCAGCGGCTGGCTTCTGCAGCGTTCACTGTATTTGTTTCCGCTGGTGGCGAAGCTTTTTTTGACAGCGTATGCATCCAACGGGTAAGCACATTGCCAGTGTTGCTTTCAGAGTAGGGCGGTGCGTTGCTGACGCTGGCAACACTGTTAACACCGTTGTTTTGAAGCGTTGAAGAGCTTATATCGCCAGGTAGGATGCCTGTTTGATCGGTGGATGTTGGTTCGTAGAGCGTATCGAGCGCTTGTTTCAAATAGAGCGCATGGGTGCGCTGATTGCTTTGCGCGGTGTATGCGTCAATTCCTGGTGGGGCGAATGCCTGCTCAGAAAGTGAAGATGAAGTTGGCGTTGGGGATGACGTCGGCGTAGCGTGCGTTCGTGCGGGTGGTGCATTATGGGTTTGCGTGGGTGGCGTTTTGTAACAAGGGGAGGTGGTGGATGTGATTGAACTCTCAAATGGAGAGAGATCGCTTGCATATAGTTCCTGAAGAGAAGTCGCCTCAAGAGGAGCATTTGCATCAAAAGCTTGCTCAGATTTACTATATATGAACGGTGCAGTTGACGATAATGCCTGATTGGAGGCGTTATGCAAAGTGGGCGCACAGGGGGATGCGCTCATTCGCTGTCCACAAAGCGGGCAAAACAGACTTTCAGTGGAATATGTGGCGTTGCAGTTCGAGCAATACATAACAATCCTTCTCTTGGAGTTGTATGTATCGTACTGAACAAAATACGCCAATAATACGCGAATAATACGCCAATAACACGCCAATAATACGCGAATAATACGCGATTGAGATTGTAAAAATACAGCAAAAAGCCTGCAAACCCGCGCTCTAGCTCCCGCGCTCTCGCTCCCGCTCCCGCGTTCCCGTTCCTGCGTTCGCCCGCGTGCTTACGCGCTCTGCGTGTCACCCACTTTTCGAACCGCCAAGTCAAGCTCTAAATCGTGCAAGCCCAAGTACGCTTTTTCCAGAAAATCAAGGGGAATTTGTTTCACCACGTTGCAGCTTGGAACATTGTAATACCACTGGTAATACGCGTAGAACCTACCAATCCAATCGGGCATAAAACCACCCAGTGACGTGCCTTTTTTCAGGCGAAAGTGCTCGGTTGTGGTAAGGTAGCTGAACAAGTCTTTTGCATTCATGGTCGCAACATAAGCCTGCGCTTCATCGATGCTTTTTCGCGTTTTGCTTTGCATGTAGCGTGTAATGAAATCTTCAGTATCGGTATCAGGAAATTCATGCGCTACCAGGTCGAATAGCTTCCCCTGATTTTCTACAACATCGTTTACGTAAGCCAACGGGTAAGCGCTCATGATTGCTCCCTCATTTCCTTGTTCCTCATTTCCTCGCACTTTCGATTCCTCGCACTTTCGTGCCCTCGTTCCTCATTTCCTCGCACTTTCGTGCCTTCTAAAATAGCGTACTAAATACCTTGGTAACACGGTTGGCATCGGAGTCAATAAGCGCGCGCATATGTTCACGCGCAGCAATGTCACGCTGATTATACTGCTTGTTGAACTGGTCATATGGCACTGCCATCACGTCATCTTCCACTTCGTGCAAACACGAAAACGCCCGCTTCGACTTAATGCAATATTGAATTCCTAAACCGCCCAACGAAAGTAAATCTTCAAGAATGTCGATGTCAACATTGTCTTTGACGAATTCTTTTGCAATGTAGAAATACGAAGCGTCCGCTCGCCAGCCTTTAATGACGTCGTAGGGCGTAGAATCGATGCCGTATTGCGCAATAAACTTGTGAGCAAGCAGGCGATATCGTTTTGAATCGGCGGCATCACGGTGTTTCATAAGCTCTGCTAGCCATGGTAAAACACCCTTTTCTTGCAAATCGAGAATAGTAAGCTCACTAATGTCAAGCTGATAGTGGTGGACCCATCCATTTTGCACGTTGGGGCGGCATACTGCCCACTCTTTGGCTAAGGTTACGTTTTCTGTTAAGTAAAACCCTTTTCCGTAGTCGTGCTTTTCATTGCCTTTTCCAAAGGTTGGAACCACAATTTTATGAGGAGTGCCGCGAAATAAGTTAAGCGTGGTCATTGCGGAATTTCCTCCTACACAAATACCTTCGCGACTGCATTTCTTGGTTTTGAGCAAATTTCTTTTAAGGTGCATAACGTTCATCAAAAAATATACCCATTGTTCGCTGTTTGTGTCAAGAAAATAGGGAACGCGAGGCGCATCACACGGGTTAGGAACGCATGTATACATCAGGACGGATTATGGGAACATGAGCTTGGTTCGTGTTAGGAACGTGGGGTTTGCTGCACCCCCAAACTCGCCCGCGTTCCCAAACTTGCTCCCGTTCCCGTTCTTGGATGCGTTCCCAAACTCGCCCGCGTTCTTAAACGCGAGGCGCATAATACGCCGTTCACCAGTTGAAATGTACGATAAGGAAAATTTATGTATGATTCTAATTCCAAGCGTTGAAATTTACATTTAATTGTGTACAATATGCAAGTACTACAATAATATAGTTTGATTCATGCACTCCATCCCCGTTTTACGCAATCTATCAGGAGTAGCTGAGGTGAATGCATGGGCAGTAAAAGGGGACGGTACTATGTCTGCAGAACCTACATTTAAACATACGAAATTGTTCGATCATGAGCTCTCACCTGAGGAAACGGTGCAGTTGCGCAACCAGCTGTGCTTCCCGCTGTACGCGGCAGCGAAAGAGGTTGTTCGGCGCTACGGGCCTATTTTGGACGATTTGCAGCTTACGTATACGCAGTACATCACCATGATGGTGTTGTGGGAAAAAAAGACGGTTTCGGTAAGTGAACTGGGAAATGAGCTGTATCTTGACTCTGGCACGCTGACGCCGTTGCTGAAGAAAATGGAAGCGAAAAAGCTTGTTAAGCGTACGCGCAGCTCAAAGGACGAACGTCGCGTTGATGTAAGCATTACGCCTGATGGAATGGCACTTCGCGAGCGTGCGTTTTGCGTGCCGGTGAAGATGGGCTCGTGCATGCATTTGAGTGAATCTGAAATGGCGGAACTTGCGTATTTGCTGGACAAGCTCATTCGCAACGTGCGCGAATCGCAAGATGGCTGCGCTTGTGCAGACGCTTCTGGAGCGGCTGTCGAATAGGCGGGCGCGCGTGTATATTGACCACGTAGCACTCACGGCAGCGTGTTGAGCTGCGTAAACGCAAGGAGTGTCCCGTGAAGCATATTGCGATAATCGGCGGCGGCGCGGCCGGCCTGTGTGCCGCAATCAGCGCCGCATTTCAGGCGCGGGCGTGTAACGTTCCTGTTCAGATTGATGTTTTTGAAGCGCATGCCAAACTTGGCCACAGCATTTTAGCAACGGGGAACGGACGCTGCAATATCTCGCATGAAGCGTTTTTGTCGGCCTCTGAAAAGCAGGCTGTGCATGCGTGTAGCGGTGCTGCGCCGTGGGATTGCGCAACGCAGACGGCGTCGCAAGGCGTATATGGCACTTGTGAGCAGGGAATACAGTGTGCACGGAACGCGCACAACACGCAGGCCGCACAGGCAACGAGCGCGCCCCTTTCCCCTGATCAACCTTCTAAGAGCGGCAATTCGCTCGACCATCTGCTTGGCAATTCGCTCGACAATGCGCTGCAACATTTTCATAACAGTAAGTTCGTAAAAACAACGCTTGAACATTTGCAACAAGCGGCCTTGCGTGGCGATATTGCCTGTATTCCGCAAGCTCACGCGCAGTCATACGATGCCGCGCTGGCTTTTTTTTCGCATCTTGGCGTGGCATTTCGGTGCGATGAGCAAGGCTGGCTGTTTCCGTACAGCAACACTGCAAAAACGGTCTGTGAACTGCTGATTCGCACTGCTCAGCGCCTGGGTGTGATTTTGCATGCATCAACGGAAGTGCGCGCACTTGTGCCATCCGCACCAACATCCAAGCTCGCGTGCACGTCTGCGTCACTTGAGCCATCAGGCTCCGCGGCGTTCACACTAACTACGTCGGAGGGCACACATTTTCCCGCCGACGCCGTTATTGCAGCGTGGGGAGGCAAGCATGCTCGCGCGTCGTTTTCCATGCTTGCACGCAGCATTAAAACCGTGCCCTGTTCCCCTGTTTTAGGGCCTCTCATCTGCACATATCCCAACCTTAAAAAACTTGACACCATTCGTTTGCGCGCGCAGGTAAGCATCGAGCGCACGCAGGGCAACGCCTCGCGCATTATCGCCTCTGAACAGGGAGAAGTGCTGTTTCGTTCCTACGGCGTGTCGGGGATTGCGGTGTTCAATGTGTCGCGTTTTGTGCACGCAGGCGACGTCGTATGCATCAACGCGCTGAACATGCCGATTGCTGCGGCAACGGATTTTCTTAAACATAAACTTGACCAGGCGAAACTTCTGAACGCGCAGGCGGCTTGGCGCGATGTGCTGTATGGAATACTCCCGGCTCCTTTCGTGGATGTCCTGTGTGAACAGGCAATTTCCAAAAACGACGCCCCTGACTGCGTGGCGCGCGCTTTGTGCCAGATGCGACTGCCTATCGAGGGTATTAAGGCAGATCAGTGCCTGGTTTCACGCGGCGGAATTGCGCTTGAGCAGCTTGATCCGGCAAGCTTGCGCGTGACGAACGTTCCTGCGTTGTATGCGGTGGGCGAGGCGCTTGACGTCGACGCAAGTTGCGGCGGTTTTAATTTACATTGGGCGTGGTCAAGTGGTATATTAGCAGGTGCTTGCGCAGTGCGTGCGTGGTGCGGCGCGTCGTAGGCGGCCTGCTTGTGAACGCGTGCGAGGTGCGTGTTTGCGAACGTGTGCGAGGTGCGTGTTTGCGAACGTGCCGAAAACGCGTGTCGTGGTGCGGCGTGGCGCAGAGAACATCGCTGCTTCCTCGCGAAAACACGTTTTAACGCCGCTTCATTCATGGGAGTGAGAGAAGCTTTTAGCCCTTGCACCTGCGAAAACGCGTTCCCGTGCTTGCGTCCGTTCTTGCGTCCGCATTCGTTTCCGCGCCAGCACCCGATAATCGATTCATTTTTTTGCAAGAAAGCATTACGGTATGATAGAACTTGTTCAGCTTCGTTTAACACCTGCTCAGTGTGGGTATACGCCCTGTCAAAACGCGTCGCGCTTGCGTGATGAACGCACGAAGTCGGCGAAAATTTCGAATCCGTACGACCGTTCCCGCGCTCATGTGCCTGAATCTCCAGATCACAAACCATCAAGCGTGGCGGCTCAACCCGCATCTCCAACGACAACTCGCAGCGCATCTCCCTTTGAACCCGTCGAGTTTCCCAAGCTCAAAGGCGCTATTGCTCGTGCGTTGCGCATTCCTGCATCGTCGCTGCACAACATTCGCATAACGCGATGCAGCATTGACGCGCGTGCGAAATCGACGCCGCAGTTCGTGTTTTCGTGCGTGCTGGCTCTTCCCGCCGATCTTGAACAAAAATTGCTTGCTCAGCAGCGTTTTCAGCACAATGTTACGGTGCGCGCGTATGCGCCGGTTCTTCCGTTGTGCATCCATGAGCGTTATTCGGCGCCCGCTGGTGCTTCGTTTGATACGTCTGACCAGGAAGAACAGCCTTTCGTTCACCATGAACAGCCCACCGAGCTGCCTACCCATCACGAACAGCCCACCGAGCTGTCTACCCAGCCAGTCCCGCAAAATCAAGCCGCCGCGTTCATCCACCCAGCCAC
>CAMPNZ010000022.1 GCA_946892075.1 uncultured Coriobacteriales bacterium | reverse complement strand
CGATAGAGCAGTATTGCAAGCACCTGTATTGCAAGCACCTGTATTGCAAGCACCTGTATTGCAAGCACATTGTTGGAACCACCACACCAAGAAACGGGGCTCCTATGGCACAGTTTTACATAACTATCGCGGGCGACAGTGCATTGAATGTCGAGTTCAAGCAGGAAATCTCCCCTGAAATCAGCGGGCTTGTACACAGCTGTGCGCGTATGCTTGAAGAACATCCTATCGAGGGCGTTATCGAGTGCATCCCCACCATTTGCTCGCTGATGGTGTGCTACAATCCGCAGGTCATAAGCTACGACGCCTTATGCGCATGCTTGCAAACGCGGCTCAAAAACATTACCGGAACCGCTCAAGAAACGCGGCGCATCGTCGAAATTCCTGTGTGTTATGGCGGAGAATTTGGGCCCGATATCGCGTTTGTTGCTGAACACGCGCAGCTTTCTGTACCCGACGTCATCCGCATTCACGCAGGCGTCGATTACCTTATTGACATGCTGGGATTCATGCCTGGTTTCGCATATTTAGGTGGGCTTGACAAGCGTTTGCACACGCCGCGCCTGCAAAGTCCGCGCACGTGCATCGAAGCGGGCTCGGTTGGCATAGGAGGAGCTCAAACGGGTATTTATCCCCTGCCTTCCCCAGGCGGATGGCGGCTTATCGGCAAAAGTCCGGTGTGTTTGTACGACCCGTTTCGCGACCATCCCATTCTGTATGCTGCGGGCGACTATCTGCGCTTTATTCCCATTTCAGAGGAAGATTTTCACTGCATCCAAGCGCAGGTTCAGGCGCACACGTACACGTGCAACGTCGTAGTTGAACACACGAGCGCTGGCGATGATGAGGAACGCGGTGCGGGTGCAGAACGCGAGGAACGCGGCGCGGATAAGATGTGCGACGCTCCTGCAAGCACCCTGAACGGCACAAACACACGTTCTACCAGCGCAAACACAAGCGAAGAACGCGAGGTGAGCACATGGGAATGACAGCTCTCAAACCAGGCGTATGCACAACCATCCAAGACTTGGGACGCTTCGGCTGCCAAGCAAGTGGCTTTTCGCCCTCGGGTGCCATGGATGCGCGTGCGGCGAAAATCGCCAATATCCTGGTGGATAACCCCATAACAGCGCCCGTGCTTGAATTTTGCCTTGCGGGCCCAACCTTGCGCTTTACAACAAGCACCATTATCGCGCTTACTGGCGGCGCGTTTCAGCCGCTTCTCAACGGATTGCCTGTTGAAATGTACAAGGCGCTTCCCGTGAAACGCGGATCAATTCTTAGCATGAAAGGCTGCGTGAAAGGCATGTTTGGCTACCTTGCCGTAACGGGAGGTGGGCCGCGCATTACGCCGGTGATGGGTTCGTTCTCGACGAACTTGAAATGCCATATCGGCGGCTACAAAGGCCGCAGCTTAAACACGGGCGACTACCTGTCGTTTGTGACATCCGCCTGCGATTTTATTCCCAATATTGCGTCACACGCGCTGCAAGCCGAAGACAACTACCTGCGCACATGGCAACAGGGTGCCGACGCGGCACTTATGCCCACCACCTTGCGCGTTATCCCAGGCCCGCAGGCGGATATGTTCACCGACGAAGGCGTTCACACGTTCTACAACGAAACCTACTACGTAAACAATCAATGCGACCGCATGGGGTATCGCCTTGATGGAGCGGCTATTACCACCAAGCACGGTTCGGATATTATCTCGGACGGCATTGCGCTGGGGGCAATTCAGGTTCCTCATCAGGGAAAACCCATCATCATGCTTGCCGACCGGCAAACAACGGGCGGCTACGCAAAAATTGGCACGGTGGCGTCGGTTGACATTCCGAAGCTGGTGCAAAGCCCGCCCAAGACGCCCATTCGCTTTGAAGCGATAAGCGTTACCGAGGCGCAGCGGCTGTATTTGCGAAGCGTTCACGAGTTGGAAGGCATCGCGCGCATGGTGAAACGCCCCAGCTACGGAGGCATTTCTCCACGAAAAACGGCGCGGCGGCTTACCCCCATTCTTGAAGCGCAAGCGCAGGCAACCGAAGGCCATCCGCTGTGGATAGAAACGGAAACCACGGCACACCATAAAGAAAATCGGCAAACCACGAAACCAGAAGCAAAGGAGTACGTATGAAAAAGGAAGAAATTACCGAGCTTTTAAAAATTATGGACGAGAACAACCTTACGGCGCTCCGCATAGCTGATGGCCAGATGAAAATTGAGCTTGAACGCAACGCAAGTGTCAGCGCGTCAAGTGCCATGCTGCCGTTAATGGCTGATAAGGTGAAGAATTTGCTGGAGAACGCGCACGAACAAAACGCGCTGGGTACCAGTGGCGCGGGCAGCGCGGATGCGCCCGAGGAAGAAGGAATTGTGGTTCGCAGCCCCATGGTGGGCACGTTCTACACCTCGCCAAGCCCCGATGAGGATGCGTTTGTGAAGGTGGGCCAGGAAGTAATTACTGGCCAGACCCTTGCAATTGTTGAAGCCATGAAAATGATGAACGAAATTACGGCGCCCGAGCCGGGTGTTATTACTGAAATTCTTGCAGGAAATGGAAACCAAATTGAGTACAACCAGCCGCTGTTTCGTATTAGTACAAGCAGCGAGCAAAGTGCGTAAGCTGGGGTTGCTATGCTGAAAAAAGTTTTAATTGCAAACCGAGGAGAAATTGCCGTACGCATTATTCGCGCATGTCGCGCCATGGGCATCAAAACGGTTGCGGTGTACTCCACTGCCGACAAGCAGGCGCTGCACGTGTATCTTGCTGACGAAGCGGTGTGCATAGGTCCTGCTCCAGCGCGCGATTCGTACCTGAACACCACCGCTGTGCTGTCCGCCGCGCTGGGAACAGGCGCCGACGCTATACATCCTGGCTACGGCTTTCTTTCCGAAAATGCTACCTTTGCGAAGCTGTGCAAAGACAACGGCATTATCTTTATTGGACCAAGCGCGTCTGTTATCGACAAAATGGGCAACAAAAGCCAAGCGCGGCGCACCATGATGGATGCAGGTGTTCCCGTTGTGCCCGGGTGCCGCGAGGCGTTTCATAACGCTGACGAGGCACTACACGCGGCACGCAACATCGAGTGGCCTATCATGATCAAGGCGTCATCGGGTGGCGGCGGTAAAGGTATGCGCATTTCGGAAACGCCCGACGACTTTGTTGAACAATTCAACATTGCACAGCGCGAAAGCGTGAACGCGTTTGGTGACAACACGATGTATTTGGAGCGTGCCATTATCGAGCCGCGCCATGTTGAAATACAGATAATCGCAGATAATCATGGCAATGTGGTAGCAATGGGCGAACGCGATTGCTCGGTGCAGAGAAACCACCAGAAAATGATTGAGGAGTGCCCCTCGCCTATTCTTGATGAAGAAACGCGCCAGCACATGATGCACGACGCTATTGTCGCAGCTAAAACGGTGGGCTATACGTCTGCGGGCACCATTGAGTTTTTGCTTGACGCCAACAAAAACTACTACTTCATGGAAATGAACACGCGCGTACAGGTTGAGCATTGCGTTACGGAATCGGTAACGCACCAGGATATTGTTCGCGAAATGCTGTGCATTGCCGCAGGTGAGAAGCTGTCGTTCACGCAAGACGACATTCGTCTTGACGGGTGCGGCATCGAGTGTCGCATCAATGCAGAAATTCCCGAGAAGGGTTTTTTGCCAAGCCCGGGTGTGATTTCGCAGATGCACTTGCCCGGTGGAAACGGCGTGCGCGTTGACACAGCGGCGTATGACGGCTTCACTATCAGCCCTTATTACGACTCGCTGATTGCGAAAATTATTGTGCAGGGGCGCAACCGCAAAGAAGCTATCGCGAAAATGCGCACGGCGCTTGAGGAGATGGTTGTGGTGGGCGTGTCAACCAACCTCGACTTTCAGTATTCCATTTTGGGGAACGAAACCTTTTGTGCAGGTGGAGCGGACACAAGCTTCATCGAAAAGTTCCTGAACGGCGAGGTGTAGGGGCACGGATGGCGCGTCGGGAACGCGCGTACGCGTGCGTGACGTGCGGCTTGCCTGCGGGAACGTGGAGCGCACGGATGCGTGACATATCGCGTGATGTGCCGCGTGACATGCGGGAACGGTGCGCAGGAACGCTTGCGCACAATGATACAACACGGAAACGGGTCACAAGGAATGCGGAAGGATACTCATGGATAATCAGGTATTTCGCACAACAGAAGAAGGCACACAACAGGCACATGTCGACTTAAACAGCGACATCGCAGAGAGTTTCGGGCGCTACACGCTGGGGCTTGACGAGCAGATTATCCCCCTTGTGAGCAGCGTAAACATTGCATGTGGCATGCACGCTGGCGACCCGTGCGTCATGCGCAAAACGGTGCGCCGTGCCAAAGAAGCGGGCGTTGCCATAGGCGCACATCCGGGGTATCCCGACTTGCAAGGTTTCGGCAGACGCGATTTGAACCTGTCGAGCGATGAGGTGTATGCGTTCGTGTTGTACCAGATAGGAGCCCTTGATGCGTTCTGCAAAGCGGAACACGCGGTGCTGCGCCATGTGAAGCCGCATGGCCAGCTGTATAATCGTGCGGCGAAAGATGCGGCGTGCGCACAGGCGATTGTTGCGGCAATCAAAGACTACAATCCGGCGCTTACGCTGGTGGGTTTAAGCGGATCGCTGTTATGTTCGTGTGCCGAAGAAGCGGGCTTGACCTGCACACACGAGTTTTTCGCGGACAGAAATTATACCGACGAAGGAACCTTAGTGCCCCGCAGCGACAAGCGCGCTGTAATTACCGACGCGCAGTACGCAACCGAGCGCTGCATACGCGCTATCCAAACGGGATGCCTGCAAAGCGTGAACGGTTCTCCTGTTCACGTGCGCATTGACACCATTTGCACGCATGGCGACACAAAGCAGGCTGTTGAATTTGTCGCAAGCTTGCGAACAGCGCTTACAGCCGCTGGCATTGTAATTCGTGCATGCTAGAACGCACCGTGTTGCTGTGTGACTTGTGCATGCTAGAACGCACCGTGTTGCTGTATGACTTCTGCATGCTAGAACGCTTCTTTGGCACAAAAACAACAGCATCTAATAACTATGTGTAGTTTGCGCGCTAGGATGCCCCGCGCTCGACGCCACGCAACGCTCCCGCGCACGACGCCACGCAACGCCGCCACCAGCGGAAACACAGTTACATTCCCACTCAGCACCAGCGTACAAGCAACGTGCGAGCACGTAAAACATACAAGCATCATTTTAGAAAAAGGGTAAACTTACCCGATTTCTAAAATACAGATTGACTTCACGCCATCCATACCTTACACTTTAGAAAAAGGGTAAACGTACCCGATTTCTAAACTCAAAGGGTTCACCATGGAAATTAAAAGAAACCATTACCTGGATAAACTCATTAGCAAAAGAAACAATGGATTGATTAAGGTAATAACGGGCATTCGCAGAAGCGGAAAATCGTATCTCCTTTTCAAGCTGTATTACGATTACCTGATTTCTGACGGTGTTCCGCAAGAAAATATTATTACTGTCGCCTTAGATGACATTGATTACGAAGCCTATTGCGAGCCGCGGGCGCTGAATGACTATATAAAACAGCACATCACAGACGCAAAACAGCACTACTACATTTTCATAGATGAAGCGCAATACGCCATTACAAAAGATGAGATGAAAAATCCAGACACACCAATTCGCTTATATGGGGTGCTTAATTCCCTTCTTAGGAAAAATAATGTTGATGTGTACGTTACGGGAAGCAATTCAAAATTTTTGTCAACTGACATCATGACGGAATTTAGAGGCAGAGGTGATGAAGTTCGCATTGCACCCTTATCTTTTTCGGAATTTTATCCTGTTGCTGAAAAAGACAAACTTAGTGCGTGGAGCGCCTACCTTACTTACGGCGGTTTACCGCTCATCGTTTCAGAAAGAAACACTACATCAAAGCGCGCTTATCTGGAACGACTGAACAGCGAAATTTACCTTCGTGATTTGTGCGAACGATACCACATATCCGATCAAAATGCTCTGGAACTACTAATGAAAGTACTTTCATCAGCAATTGGCTCGTTGTCAAATCCACAGAAAATTTCAAATACGTTCAAAAGCAGCGGCGCAGCAACAATGTCTATGCCCACAATCTCGCGTTACTTGAAATATCTACAGGAGAGTTTTCTTATCCAAAAAGCTGAGCGCTACGATGTTAAAGGGCGAAAGTATATCAGCACGCCATCGAAATATTACTACACTGACCTTGGGCTTCGAAATGCGCTTCTTAATTTTCGGCAGTTCGAGGAAACGCATCTTATGGAAAACGCAATCTATAACGAGTTGGTATATCGAGGATATAGCGTGGATGTTGGTATAGTGGAATCGAGGATAAATAAAAACGGAAGTATGCTGAAAAGGCAGCTTGAAGTGGATTTTGTAGCTAATCAAGGCAGCAAGCGCTACTATATACAATCGGCACTTTCGCTGCCTAATCAGGAAAAAATTGATCAGGAGCAGGAATCGCTGGTCAAAATACCTGATTCGTTCAAAAAAATTATCATTACGGGCGGACAAACTCCCCTCTGGAGAAATGAAGCAGGCATAACGATGATGGGAATTTTTGATTTCTTGTTGGACGAGCAGAGCCTGGATAAGTAAAAATAAGGAAAGCCTGCGACGTGCGCAGACACGAGGCAGGCTTTCTTGCTTTCACGAAACAGTGCGTACACGCGTAGAACGCAGACGCTAGCGGCAAGACGAGCGCGGGGTCGCAACACCGCCACCAGCGGCAACGCAGTCACGTTCCCACGCACGCCACCGTACTACACGCCAACGCAGTCACGTTCCCGTGCACACGCGCGCTACGAGATGAGTTTCATTACCGACGCAACGAATGCCGACAAGTTCTTGTAGGCAATAAACAGCGTAATGAGGATAATCACCACGCCCGCAATGTTTGAGAACACGTGGTTTCTAAACGAACCCAAATCGGCGGCGTTGGCGCACACCAACACGAAAAACGCCATAACGGGCAACAACAATGCGTTGGCAGCCTGCGCCGTCAAAATAAGCTGCGTGGGGCTTTTCCCCAGCATAACAGCCATAATGCAACCCGACGCCAGCACAATCAGCCATATCAGCTTGAACTTCACGTCCTTCAATTTTGCGTTCCATCCAAGCACGCCATTAACGGCGTATGCTGCCGAAAGCGACGCGGTAATCACGCTCGAAAAACCAGCTGCAAGCAGGCCTAATCCAACCATGCAAGTAGCCCAGCTTCCCAACAGCGGGGAAAGCGCCGCCGCCATATCCTTGCCGTTCGTAACAGCAATGCCGCTGCCGTGAATATTCGCTGCTGCGCACACTAAAATTGCCATTGAAATAACGCCGCCAAGGCCGATAGACAACACGGCGTCAAAGCGCGCATCGGCAACCTGACTTGGGTCTTTGAAGCGCTCGGAGGCGCCGGACGCGTGCAAAAACAGGTTGTACGGCACAACGGTTGTGCCCACCAAACCAGCAGCAATAAGCACCGGTGACACGCCCTTGGTAAGCGAGCTATCGGGAAGCGCTGGCACAAACATGCCGTGCACCACTTCTCCCCAGTTCACAGGCGAGGCGAAGGCCGTCACAAAAAACACAACGCCCATAAAAACCACAATCGCCGTTAAAATGCCCTCAACAAGCTTGTACGAGCCAATCCACAAAAACACAAAACCCAACAGCGCAATCACGATAATCGCAGGTAGCGACGGGATGTCGGCAAACGCCTGAAGCCCCATCACGCTTCCGGTAACATTTCCAGTTTCGTAGGCGATGTTCCCCACAAAAATAGCAAGGATAACCACCACAATGGCAAGCATGCGCAACGCAGGTTGAGCAATGCGCTGCCGAATATTTTCGCCTAAACCCTGCTGCGTGATGATTCCAATACGTGCTGCCATCTCCTGAAACAGGATGGTGGCAATAGTTGCAAACAGCAGCGCCCATAACAGCGTATAGCCATAGCTTGCGCCCGAGACGGTACACGTTGTAACGGTGCCAGGTCCAATGAACCCAGCCGCTACCAGCGCACCAGGACCAACGTTTTTCAGCTTTTGAATAAGCGTGTTCGCGGCCATAGTCATCACTTCCTTCTTATAGCGGGTTTATACGAGAAATTTTGTTAACTGTATCACAGTGCACGGCACAACGCGCCCTAAAAACGCTCAACGGCCGAATTTCTTACGTGGATGAAACAATTGAGCGCAAAACGTGACTGAAGGACGCAAAAAAAAGGTGCGCGGAGAACGCAACGCCGATGCTTGCGAGGAACGGGTGGCGTGGCGTTAGTACATTCCTAATGCATAGTCGAAGAAAAACACGAATTGCGGCACTCCAAAAATGGAACAAAACACCAGTTGTCCAGCGCACAAGCAGCACCATGCGCGCCGCGCCACAGGCACAGCCACAGCCGCAGCCGAGCCACAGCCGCAACTGCCACAGGCATCGCTACAAGCGGTGCCGCACGCAGCTACATGCTGGCAAGCTGATCAGGAGAAACGTGCTGTTTAGCAGCTTGTTCTTCACGTGACGCCTCGTGCTGGCTTGCCACAGCTGCGCGCTTTCCCGCTTTGTGTGTGCAAGCCAACCAGCTTAGCCAACGGCAGCGTAATAACCAGGTAAAAGCACGCTGCAACAATATAAGGCGTAATGGAGCCCGTTGCAGCCACAATGGTTTTGGCGTACATCACAACTTCCATCACACCAACCGCCGCCAACAGCGACGTGTCTTTGTACAGCAAAATAAATTCGCTGGTCATAGTGGGCAAAACGCGCCGCAGTGTTTGCGGAATTATCACAAACACCATCGTTTGAGCGCCGTTCATGCCAAGCGAGCGCGCCGCTTCAAACTGGCCTTTGCTGATCGACTGAATGCCTCCGCGGAAAATTTCGCATAAATAGGCACCCGAATTCATGCCAAGCACCAGCACGCCAAGCAGAAACGACGGAACTTGAATACCCGCAAGTGGTAGGCCGAAAAACGCAATATAAATTTGCAAAAACATAGGAGTTCCGCGCACGACGTTCACGTAAATGCTTGCCAAAGCACGCAAAATACGCACGTGCGACATGCGCATCAACGACAAAATGAGGCCGACGGGAATTGCCAGCGGAAACGCCACCAACACAATGGCCAGCGCCAGCAAAAAACCGTTGATCACAACGGGAAAACTGCTTACCAACAGGGGCGGGTTAAAAAACAGCTTCAGGAATTTGTTGCTGTTCCACGCCTGCACCCAAGGTTGTTGTTCCAAAGCGTGCGAAAGGCTGTCAACCAGCGATACTTTGGTAACGCTAATTGGCGGCATTGAAGCAAGCTGCTGGGAACCTTGCGCGCTGGTGTATGCGCCTGAAAGCGTCATATCTCCCCCGCTTGCTGGGAAAACGACGCCGTATAACTCGATGCGGAAATGCGCAGCGTCGTGCAGCGGTTGCGGCAGCGTGACGTTCACTTTGCCGTCTTGAAGCGAAAAATGCGCATCAACCGGCGTGCGCTTGAAGAAGTCTTCGCCGGTGAGCGCTGTAAACTTGCTATTGTCAAGCGAGCATGATGTTCCCGCTGGTAGTGTAAGTGTGATGGAGGAAATGTTTTCACCTGCTTGCGCTTCGCCTTCCCAGGTAAGACGCGTTTCGCTGCCTCCATACACCTGCGATCCGGAATCGCCGTTGGGCTTTGCGGTAAGACTGAGCGTGTTCAGCGCGTAGGCTGGCTGCGCATACAGCACAGACACAACGCCAAGAAGAACGCTTGCCAAAACTGCCGCAATACAAGACGCAAAAGCGCATTTTTTAAGGCGCATCATGAACATCCATTCCCTTTTCTAACGAGCTACCAGCTTCTAACGATCTACCTGCTTCAATAAACAACATGTAAGCAACATACTTCAACGAGCAACATTATCTACGAGCAAGGTTCTAACAAGCAACAAGCCAACAAGCAACACACAAAAACTCCCCGTGTCACACGTACACGAGGAGTTAATTATACCCTTAACGGCGCACTTCTGTACGCTTGATTGAAGAACGCAAGTCCAACCAACAACGCAAGCCGAACCAGCGATCAAACGCACCTTACAGGAATTTCTTCAGCAAGGTTTCGGTTGTGCCATCAGCTTTCATGCTCTTGAGAGCCTCATTAACTGCCTTGGTAAGTTCAGGGTTGCTCTTTGAAACAGCAACGGCATATTCTTCACCAGTAGCAATCTTCGACACAATCTTGGCGTCTTTATACGCATCCGAAAGCATTTTTTCAACAACGGCAGAGTTCGTGCACACAGCCGTCACCTGGCCAGAGTTCATAGCCGCAAAGCAGTCGTTCGAGTTGCCATACGGAACCAGCGTTGCTTGTGGGAAATGCTCTTTCACGTACGTTTCGCCTGATGTACCGCTTTGAACGCCAATCTTAACGTCCTTTTTGTTCAAAGCATCTTTGGCAGTATCTTTCGTAATAGGCGACGACTTCATAACGCCAATAGCAAGGTCGTCGGTGTAGTATGATTGCGAGAAATCAACTTGCTTCGCGCGCTCGGGGTTCGACGTAAAGCCGGAAATGCCCAGGTCAGCCTTCGTGCCGCTTGCAATAGCAGGAAGAATTGCGTCAAATTGCAAGTTCACAAATTCTGGCTCGAGATTCAATTTCTTGGCGATTGCTTTACCAATTTCGATGTCGAAGCCAACAAATTTGCCGTCAACCAAGTTCTCAAATGGTGGAAAATCGGGAGATGTTGCAATCGTAAGCTTGCCTTTTGTTTGCAGCTTATACTGCGGTGCTTCCGCTTGCTTGGCGGCAGCTGGAGCAGCAGGTGCTTGCTCTTTTTTCGGCGCGTTGCCACTGCATGCTGACAGCACTACTGCGCACGCACAAAGCAAAGCAACGGCTGCTAGGATGAGCATATTAGTTCTCTTTAGTACCATGTTACCAAGTCCTCTCGTTGAATGCCCGCTTTCACACTCTCTGAATAGAATGCATTTTGACAAGAATAGCGCAATTGTTGAAAAAGTGAAGCTGTCAACAAATTCTTTACATTTTTTTCTTGAAATTGCGTGCGAGAACGCGTGCGAGCGCGAGTGGTTGCGGCGAAGAGGAACGCGTGCGGAAATCGAGAGGTGTGTGGAACGGGAGGAACGGGAGGAACGGGAGGAACGGGCCGAACGTGGGCTGGTGTATGGAACGGGCGGCGCAGCAAGCACCAAACGGCGCAGCGGCCCCGCGCAACAAACAACATAAAAACCAAGCAGCGTACGGAAGAAGAACCGCACGCTGCACAACAGGCGCGCCTTTGCTACGAGGCGTTCACCTGCACTAACGAGAAAATATCAAGCGAACTGTGTTCTTGCAGCAATGCACGCGGATGCAAAAATTCCAGCTCCATTAAAAATCCCATGCCAATGCACTGCGCGCCCGCTTGCTCGATTAGGCGCAGCTGCGCGAGTGCCGTACCGCCCGTTGCAATAAGATCGTCAACAATAATCACCTTGTCATCAGGCGTAAGAGCGTCGGTATGAATTTCAAGCGCGTCGCTTCCATACTCAAGCGCATAGTTTTCTGTAAGCGTTTTGCGGGGAAGTTTGCCCGGTTTACGCGCAGGAACAAAGCCCGCATGCAGCGCGTAGGCAACAGGAGCAGCAACCATGAAACCGCGTGCTTCTGCGCCCATCACCTTCGTGGCGCCCGCAGCAGAAAAGTGCTCCGCAAGCTGCGACACAACGGCCCGAAAGCCCTCGGGCGACGCCATAAGAGGCGTAATGTCCTTAAACACGACGCCAGGCTGCGGATAGTTTGGAATATCTACAATAAGATGCTCGTAATCAAAACTCATAGCGTTCCTTTGCTTCATCGTTGTTTTGCGTGCGTGCGTAAGGCACCCGCGCGCCACGAACCCGCACTACATAAGCGAGCTGATTTGCTCCGCAAACTCGCGCGGATTTTCAATCGTGCCGCCTTCAACCAACAGTGCCTGATTGTAAAGCAACTTCGCGTATAATGCTACTTTTTCCGTGTCGTGTGCGGCTTGCGCTTGCTGCAAAGCGTCAAACACATGGTGCTTCGAGTTCAACTGCAACACGCGCTGCGACTTCACGCCGCCGCCCTCGGGCATGCGGTTAAGCAGTTTCTCCATTTCAAGCGACACATCGCCCTCGGTGGTAAGAACCGCAGGCACATCTTTTAGTGCGGGCGCAATTTCCACTTTGCTTACCTGCTCGCCCAGCGCCTCTTTCAGCGCCCCAAGCAGCGCGCTGTTGTCTTCACTTGCCTTTTTGGCAGCCGCTTTTTCTTCGTCGCTTGCAATATCTATCTGGGCATTTGCCACGTTTACCAGCGACTTTTCTTCAAAGGCATGCAGCATCTGGAAGCAGAACTCGTCCACATCCTCCGTGCATAACAGCACGTCATAGCCCTTTGCGCACACCGATTGCACCATCGGCATACTCTCAAGACGCTCGCGCGACTCGCCAAACGCATAATAAATTTCCTTTTGGTTTTCTTTCATGCTTTCAACGTATTCATGCAGCGTAAGCATCTTTTTTTGCGCGCATGAATAGTACATCAGCAGGGGGCTAAGCATTTCGGCTTTCGCGCCATAACTTGAATAAATACCAAACTTCAAGCAACGTCCAAAACTCGCGAAAAACTCCTCGTAGTGCGTGCGATCGGTATCGCGCATAGCTTCAAGCTCGGAGGTAATTTTCTTCTCGAGCTTTTGCGCAATAGCGCGCAGCTGGGCATCGCGTTGCAGTGTTTCACGCGAGATATTCAGCGTCAAATCGGCGCTATCAACAATACCGCGCACAAACATGTAGTAATCGGGAAGCAAGTCGGCGCATTTGTCCATAATCAGCACATTTGACGAATAAAGTGCAAGGCCCTTCTCGTAGTCGCGCGAATACAAATCGAACGGCGCCTGACCTGGGATAAACAGCAACGCATCGTAGGTGAACGTGCCCTCGGCGTGCACGCTTGCTACGCGCAGCGGGTCAGCAAAATCGTGAAAGGTCGACTTGTAGAACTCGTTGTATTCTTCGGGCTTCACATCGCTTTTCTTGCGTTTCCAAATAGGAACCATGGAGTTCAGCGTTTCAAGTTCTTGATACTGCTCGTATTCGGGCTTGTAGTCGTCTGGTGCGTCGTCGGGTTTTGGCAGCTCACGCGACTTCGTAACCATCATCGTAATGGGATAACGCACGTAGTTGCTGTACGTATGAACCAGCTGCGTAAGGTCCCACTCGCTTAAGAAGCGGTCGAAATTCTCATCATCGGTGTTGTCTTTCAAATGCAGGGTAATAACCGTGCCGCAGTGTTCCTTTTCCGCAGGTGAAATGGTGTATCCCTCGATGCCATCACTCTCCCACAGATACGCTTCGCTGCTGCCATAAGCGCGGCTGAGCACTTCCACTTTCTGTGCGACCATAAACGCCGAGTAAAAACCAACGCCGAACTGGCCGATGATGTTCGCATCCTTCGAGTTGGCAACTTCTTCAAGCTGCTTGAAATCGCGGCTGTCTGAATGCGCAATCGTGCCCAAATTCTTTTCTAATTCCGCAGATGACATGCCAATTCCGTTATCTTCAACGGTAATGGTGCGCGCCTGCTTATCAAACGCCAAACGAATGGCAAGCTTGTCGGACGTGCTGTTTTCGCGCGCCGTGTCGTCGGTAAGTTGCTTAAAGCGCAGCTTGTCCAGCGCATCGGACGCGTTCGAAATAAGCTCGCGCAAGAAAATATCCTGGTTGGTGTATATGGAGTTGATCATAAGATCAAGCAGCTTTTTGCTTTCTGTTTTGAACTGTTTCACAATAAACCTCCTGATGATAGCTGTGCCAATTATGCTGGCGAACGCATCGCAGCAACGCGAGCGGCGCGGGAAACGTAAACGCTTCGCACGCAAACACGCGTACAAATCCTACACGCAAACCGCACAACGCCGCGCAACACTGCCGCACAATTTAGCAGTCACATACATTGAGTGCCAAACAGAATTGTAAACGGGATGCCCGTAAAGTCAAGCCATAAACGCAACAAGAAAAAAACTGTTGCTGTTTGATAATCAGCAACAGTTTTTTCACCGAGAAGCGCTTCCTGCCATCTATCGTATGGCAGACGCGCCTTTTACCTGATAGGAACTCATATTACTTATTCTGTTTCAGCGTTTCATAATCGGAATCGGGATGCTTCTTTTCTTTCTCAAGCGAATCAAGAAGGATTTTCATCTCGTAGGTTGGGAACGACCCAACGGCGTCATCGCCACCAAGCAGATAGTAATTGCACACTTTGTCAGCGCGCGGCTTAACTACTTTTTCGATCGTCGAATAATCGGTGTTATCAGCGGAAATGATAACCGACTCATTCTTGCCACACAGCGCAGCACCGCAGAGCGCATCCTCGTAGCTCCACGCCGTAGCAATAGCCATGTTATCGATGCCCATTCCCATATCAAGCAAGGTATTTGCAACCAAAGCCGAGGTATCGTAGAGCGTTTCTCCACCTAAACGCTGAATTACCACGCCCGATTGAATGCCAAGCTGCGAATACACATACGAGGGCATAACCGACAAACCACCCAGCAAGAAAATGTGCTTAAAGCCTTTCGACTTAATGATGTCGATGGTGCTCTGATCAAGAAGCCCGGTTTTATAATTCGTTAAGAAGATGGGGGCCTGTTTGGCGTACGCATAGCTTGCCACCGAAAGAGCGTCTGAATATCCCCAGCTGGTAGCAATAAAGCAGGTGTCGCTTGGCTCAGGCAAATGGCGCGCAATGTCGTTTGCAGTGTCGCTTGCCCACGCACCCGCATAACGCTCAACGGTGATTTTCATTTTTTCCAAATCGGCAACAACCGCTTTAGAAATAACGCTCTCGCCGCCACAAATGTACACTTTTTCAACTTGTAAGCGCTTGAGCTCGGTTTTTGTTTGCTCCGTTAATTCGGTGCTTTTCGTAAGCAAAATAGGCGCCTTGTATGCTCCCGCAAGTGACGACGCACTCAGCGCGTCCCAGTAGCCATTGATTGTTGCAAGAACAGCCGTTTTGCAGGTAGTGGGAAATGCCTCGCGCACAATTTGCTGCATGGTGTCGAACGAATACTTGCCCCACAAGCGCGTATACGAAGGGTGCGACTTAGTTGCCTTCGCTTTAATTTCAAGCTCTTTAACAAGCTTTTCTTTTTTTCCGTTTACCGTAACCGTAACCGTAAGCGTCAGTTTTCCTGCAGTTTTTGGAACGCCACGAACGCTAATAATGCCGTTGCACTCAGGCGTTTTATCTTCAGTAGCAGGAGCTTCATCCTCGGGATTCAGCTTTGGCGTTGCTGCTTGCTTTTGCTTTTCAACGTAAGCATACGTTACGTCGCAAATGAGGACGTCAGCGCCCGCGCCCGAAATTTCTGCATCGATATGCGTTTTAGCGTCAACGTCAGCAACCGAAAACGCAAGCTCTTTGCGCATTGCGGTATTCACAACTACTTCCGTTGCGTCAAAATCGGCAACTTTAAGATGTTCTGGTGCGGGGGCTGGCTTTTCAGCGGCGGGCTTTTCACCAGGCTTTTCACCTGACTGTTGATCGGACGCTGGGCTCGACTTTCCATCGGGTTTTTGGGCGCCACCTTGAGTGGTTGTTGTGTCACTTTGCCCAGCTGACGTGGTGGTATCTGCATGCGCTTGCACCGTACTTGCGCAAAAAAGCGCACTCATGCACACCATGCTTGCAATTACTGCAAGTGAAAAGCGCGATGCCCGATTTACGTGGGGAGAAATTTTCATAGTTCCACCTTTCAAGTTACCGTCGTATCATACGCGTTATAAACTCAAAACTAACTATGCAAAATATACTCCTCTTAGCAGCATCGCTAAAGTATCAATCGAAAAGTTTTCGGTGAACAGACGCCTGCTACACCGTAATCGGCTTGCCCATAAGCAGCAGCGCAATTTGAACCGCATTAAGAGCAGCACCTTTGCGAATTTGATCAGCAACAACCCACATTTGCAAGCCATGTTCAATCGACGTATCAGCACGCAAGCGCCCGACGTAGGTTTTATTCGTGCCCGCCAATAGCCCTGGCATAGGATAGGTATTGCTTGCCGGGTCGTCCATCAGCTGAACGTTTGGCGCCGCCTCCAGCGCTACGCGCGCGTCCTTGACGCTTAACGGACGCTTGAACTGCACCGACACCGCTTCTCCATGACAGCGCAACACCGGCACGCGCACGCACGTAGCAGCAACGCGTATCGATTGATCACCCATAATCTTTTTGGTTTCCTGAACCATTTTCCATTCTTCTTTGGTGCTTCCATCAGGCAGAAAAACATCAATATGCGGAATGCAATTAAACGCAATTTGATGCTGAAACGCCTGCACGTGAAGCTCCTCATGATTCAGATACGCGCGCGTTTGCTGGTACAGCTCGTCCATCGCAGGCGCGCCCGCTCCGCTTGCTGCCTGGTACGTTGACACCACAATGCGCTCGATACCAGCGCATTTATGCAGCGGCGCCAGCGCAACCACCATCTGAATGGTCGAGCAATTCGGATTTGCAATAACGCCCGTGTGCGCAAAAGCATCCTGCGGATTAACCTCGGGAACAACCAGCGGCACATCGGGTTCCATGCGAAAGGCACTTGAGTTGTCAATCATCAGCGTGCCACTTTTCTGGCAGGCAGCTCGCAGCGCTTTTGACACGCTTGCCCCTGCGCTGAACAGGGCAATGTCAATGCCCTCAAACGCATCGTCGCCTGCTGCTTCAATAACAATGTCGCCCTCAGGAACCTGCGACGCGCCCTTGAAATGCATCGTTTTCCCAGTTGAGCGCTCTGATGCAAACAGGCGCAATTCACGCATGGGAACGTCTAAATCGGAAAGCACTTCCAAAAACTCGCGGCCAACGGCTCCTGTTGCGCCCACAACCGCAATGCTCGGGAACGCAGGCAAGGGCTTGTGCTGCGCCGAAGGCTGTTGTGCGTTGTGCTGTTCAGACGTGCTGTAATGAGCTTGCATCGTTATTCCTTTTCTGCTTCAGGTATGGTTGTCTGTTTCAGGCGCTTGTTCAGGCGCTTGTTCAGGCGCTTGTTCAGGCGCTTGTGCTCGTTAAAGCGAAGAAAGTGTGCACACTAGCGGCCTTTATGCAACTTCGCTTCAATTTCTTCTGCCGACAACTGACGCTCTTCGAACACTTCGTCGGCGTCCAGTCCAAACGCTGAATGAAGGCAGCGAACCGCTTGCGCTACCTGCGCCGAGTCGATAACAATCGACAAGCGAATGGGAGACGTTGAAATGGCAACAATGTTGATGTTGTTCTCGCCCAGCGTAGCAAAAGCGCGCGCTGCAACGCCCGGCGACGACTTCATACCCGTTCCCACCAGGCTAATCTTTGCAATGGAGTCGTCAATTTCAACGCTTTTCGCACCAATTTCAGGAATCATTTTGTCAATCACGTCGCGCGCACGCGCTAAATCGGCTGCTGGACAGGTAAAACTGATGTCTGTGAAGCCCTTGTCAGAAATGTTTTGGATAATCATATCGGTATTCACGCGGTTTGCCGCCAGCGCAGAAAACACCTTCGCAGCAACGCCAACCGAGTCGGGAACAGCACGAATAACCACTTTCACTTCGGATGTATCGTGCGCAATGCCCGTGATAACCGCTTCTTCCATCATAGGGCTACTCTCCTTCACCAAGGTGCCTGTTTCACTTGTAAACGCAGAACGCGAATGAATAACAACGTGATATTTTTTTGCGAACTCAACGGCACGCATCTGCAAAACGCCCGATCCAGCGGCCGACATTTCAAGCATGTCGTCGTAGGAAATTTCGTCAAGCTTGCGCGCGCGGGGCGCAATGCGCGGATCAGCAGAATACACACCGGGAACATCGGAATAAATTTCGCACACATCAGCGTGAATGCCCCACGCCAGCGCAACAGCGGTGGTATCGGAGCCTCCGCGACCGAGCGTTGTGATGTCGCCCTGTTCGTCGATGCCTTGAAAGCCTGCAACCACTGGAATAGCGCCTGATGAAAGCGCCTTTAAGATGCGCTGCGCGTGCACTTTTACGATGCGCGCGCCCAAATGCAGCGAATCGGTGCAAATACCTGCTTGTTCGCCCGTAAAACTCATGGCCTTAAAACCGCGTGCCTCAAGCGCCATCGCAAGCAAGCTCATTGACACTTGTTCGCCGGTTGAAAGCAAGCGATCCATCTCGCGCGGGGACGGGCGCTGCGAAAGCGACTGCGCCAATTCAACCAGTTCATCGGTGGTTTTTCCCATGGCAGACACCACCGCAACCACCTTATGACCGGCGCGTTTGCGCTCAATCAAGCGCTTCGCAACACCGCGGATGCGCTCGGGCGACGACACTGACGTTCCGCCAAATTTACATACTAGTAAGCTCATAGATACACTCGTTTACACATTTTCTGTCATATTGCCACATTGCCACATTCATAGTTACAATACGCTACACATTCTTTACCATAATAGTATTCATGATATCGCCCGCGTGTTCAAGCGAATCGCAGCAGCGCTCCATGCAATCAAGAATGCGCGACCATATTTCCACGCGAACGGCGTCGTCGTTACTGGTGGTATACAAACGGCGAATTGCCTGCATATACACGACGTCGGCCTGTTCTTCGTAGTCGTTTACTTCCATAATCAAGCTATGAAACATTTTTGATTTCTTGAAATTGCGAAAATCTTCCATCGCGCGACACAGCGCAACGGCGCTTTTCTGGATAAGGTGCGCCATCGCAATGGCATCGGTATGCATGAAATGTACGTCGTACATGTAGAAACGCTGGATAATGTCCTCGATGCTGTCGGTTACGTTATCCATGCATTGCGCCAGTTCAATAAGGTCTTCCCTATCGATTGGCGTCACAAAATCGGTGGCAACATTGCGCATGATGCCGTGGTTCACTTCATCGCCTTCGTTTTCGATGTCGTGCGCTTTATGCAACGTTGGCTCAAGAGCAGACGCGGTTGTAAAATTCTCGGCCACATCAACAAGAACATCAGCTTCCTTGCAGGCTATTTGAGCTTGCTTGATGAATGCATCGAAATAATCGAAACGCGCTTTAGACATACAGCCTCCTTGAGCATGGTATGGGAACTATGGTTAGCACAAGCAAAGGCTATTGTAACGCATAGCGCCGGGCAGCGCGGGTATAAGCTGAAGAAATTGCAGTTTATGCAAATACGAAACCGCGCGCTAGTCGAACATGCGAAATGCAAAACGCTGCTCGGCGGAGATGGTGGTTTGTTCTCCATGACCAGGCAAAACGCACGTATTCGGCGGCAGCGCCCGCAGCCGTTGCAGCGAGCGCTTCATCTGAGCTGGGTTGCCGCCGTAAAAATCGGTGCGTCCGCACGCGCGGTAAAACAGCGTATCGCCTGATATAAGCACCGGCGCTTTTTGGGGATAGCATCCATAACACGAATCAAGAAACAAACACAGCGACCCAGGCGTGTGACCCGGCGTTTCAATAACCCGCCACGTCATAGCGCCAATGCGCAGCTTTTGCCCATCGGCAAGAAAGTGATCAACTTTGCACGCAGGAAGACGTTTGTTGTCGGTAGGATCATGGCGCTTCTCTTCGATAAACGGCGCATCAGCGCGCGATGCAAACGTGGGAGCATTGGTACGTTTGCGCAGCTCAGCAGCCGCTCCGCGATGATCCCAATGGTGATGCGTAAGAATAATCCCATCAAGCGTGCGCCCGCCAATCATATCCATCAGCGCATCGCAACAACAGCTGGGGTCAACCAAAATGGCGTGCGAACCGTCGTCTATGAGGTACACATTGTTGTCGTATTCGCCTACCACGCAAAACGTGATATTCACACACGTATGAGGAACGTGAAACAGTTGCATAGCATTACCTCCTTTGAACAGCGCGAACGTGCGCGCGAACGCGTGCAAGGTCGCGTTGCGCGGGAACGTGTGCGCGTGCAAGGTCGCGTTGCGCGGGAACGTGTGCGCGTGGTGTGGCGTGGTGGCGCAACCACCAGCGGCTTTGCCAACGCGCAACCGCGCGAACGCCTACGCCTGACGCTGCGCCTTCACCTGCTCCTGCGCGCGATGGTGCTTCTTCGTTCCCACTGCCTCGCCAGCTTTCATGCGGCGCGCTTCAAGCACGCCTTCCACATCAAGCAGCTTAATCAGCACGTCATCAACGTGCGACACATCAGACAGCTGAAACAAAAAGCGCATCTGAATAAAACCGTCCTTTTGCCGCGAGCTTGACGAGCTAAGCACACTTGCGCCTTCTTCGCTAAAAACCGCAGCTACATCGCGCAAAATGGTCATCTTGTCAAGCGCAACAATATGCACATCAATTTTGTACGACGTCGACGGATCGGGCGTGGTAGCCCACACCACATCGATAATGCGCCCTGGCTCGCTTAACAGGTCTTTTGCGTTCGGACAATTCGATCGATGAACGCTTACACCGCGCCCGCGCGTAATGAAGCCCAAAATGTCGTCGCCGGGCACAGGATTGCAGCACTTCGACAAACGCACGAGCATATTGCTGAAGCCTTTTACCACCACGCCGTGCGACGAGCCTTGCATGCGGCGTTTTGGCGCGGCAAGGGAAGCGGCGCGCGTAACCTGCGTTAGCATCGGAGGAAGTGTTGTTCCCGGTGCACTTTCAAGCGCAGGAACAGCATCGCTTTGAGAAAGCCCCAGCTCGCTAAGCAGGCGCCGCGACACAGCCAGCAGCGATTCTTTGCCTGTTCCCAGCGACACAAACAAATCTTCCGAGTCGCGATACCCCATATGAGCAGCAACATCGCTAAGAGCACGCAGCGCAGCTCCGTTCGCAATACCAACGGAATGTTTGCGCATTTCGTGAGCAAGTTTATCGCGACCAGCGGCAATATCGTCGCTGCGCGAGATGCGTGAAAAGTACGCACGAATTTTCGAGCGCGCAGAGGGCGTTTTCACCATCGCAAGCCAGCCGCGTGAGGGCCGTGCGCTTTTCTGCGTAAGAATTTCAACGCGATCGCCCATGTTCAAGCAGTACGATAAAGGCACAATTGAGCCGTTTACCTTGGCGCCCACGCATTTGTTGCCCACTTCCGTGTGAATAGCGTACGCAAAATCGATAGGCGTTGATCCCGCGCGCAAATTCTTCACTTCACCTTTCGGTGTGAACACAAACACTTCTTCGCCATCTAAGTCAACTTTTAAGTCTTTTAGGAACTCCTTTGAGTCGGCGGTTTCGTCGGTCCAGTCAATCATCTGGCGCAACCACACCAACTGCCGCTCGAAGGCCTTG
>CAMPNZ010000021.1 GCA_946892075.1 uncultured Coriobacteriales bacterium | reverse complement strand
CAAACAGCAAAACTAAAATGCCCCACCATAATTCACAATGCGAAGACTGCAAAATGTCAAGCCCAACTTTAACCATTCCAAATACACCAATTTTAATCATGCCGCCAGACATGAGTGCTGATACATTGGAAGGCGCAGCAGGGTGAGCTTGCGGCAGCCATGAGTGAAATGGAATCATACCAGCTTTACAACCAAAGCCGATAAAGCACAGTACGAATACGAGCGATGCGATGATAGGATCGAAACCATATTCTCTAAACGATTGGAATTCGAAAGAGCCGGTAATACCCGACATCACGAAAAATGAAATCATGATGGTAAAGAAACCAACATGAGCCATTATCAGATACAAAAAACCACCTTTAATGGAGTTGGCGTTTTGCTCGATAACAACCAGGAAGTATGATGTCAATGACATCAATTCGAAGAATACGAGAAACCAAAATGCGTTGTCGGAGCAAATAACAAAGCCCATAGACGCGATGAAGAGGTTCATAAAAAAACCAACGGTACCCAGTCCGTTTTTCTTGTATTCATCAAAATAGTTAACACCGTAAATCCATGCTGCAAGTGCAAGCAGCGAAATAACCAACATCAGCAAACCAGCGAGTGGATTAAGCATCAAACTGAAGTCGGCAAACGAAAACGGTGTTGCAACGCGCACATACTCGGAAGGGCAAATCATAGCCACTAAACCCGAGCCACATCCTGCAAGCGCGGAAAAAGCGCCAAATACGCAACCAATGATTTTAGAGGTATTGGGCTTTTTCAAAAAAAAGAGCGATATTATCGCTCCGACACACGACAGGAGGATGGAGAATAAGAATAGATTAGTTGCTAACACTCTTATTCCTCCCCTCGATATGCGTGGAGGTCGTCAACAAGAACCTCATGCTCTGCAGCTGTTTCAAGACGACGCTCTTTAACAGTTTCCTGCATAAGCTCGCCGTTTACGTACGTAAGTGCATTCGTAGGACAAGCGCCAACGCAACGAGGGCCTCCTACGGGATCATACGAGCACAAATCGCACTTTACAGCGCAGGTTACTACTCCAACTTCCCAGCGGAGCAGTGGTTCAAGCGACTTAGAATATGTTGGCGTAGCCATCATAATACCTGCTACACCAGCAATAGATGTACCCGATGGATGAATACAACCGAAAGGACATGCAATGCCGCACAATTTGCAGCCAATGCATGTTTGCTCATTGATATGGATTGAACCATTATCATGTTCGATGGCATTCACCGGGCATACTTGCAGACAAGGAGCACCTTCGCAATGATGGCATGCAAGAGCAGCTGAAATATCTGATGTTTGGATAACAGATAATCTCGGCTCTCCCTGCAGACCATATTCAAGGTGACCCTCACTACAAGCCGCGCGACAAGTACCACATCCAATGCACTTGTCGGGGTCAACGGCAATAAATCGATTCACACCCACTCCTAACCTATTAAGCTGCCACATGAAAGAAGCGAAAGCGCGCGTGGCCACATGCAGCGCGCTTTCGCTTCTTATGCACACCCCTATGCCGATACGCAATCGACACTTGCGCATACTCCCAACGTAGACGTACTGGCAGCTTCGCGGCGCTTCTCCCTTACTTTGTCGGCAAGTTTCTGCTGGTCAACCACGAACAAACCCTTGGTAGGACACGCTTCAACACACGCAGGACCGCCTGGTCGATCGGCGCACAAATCGCACTTCACAACAATTGGGCGCTGCACTGAACGAAGCACTAAATTCCCCAAAGTTTCGGTGGTTGTTTGCATAACCACGTCGACGGCCCCGAAGGGACACGCCATGACACAACCTCGACAACCAATACAACGACTTGTTTCAACAGCAACCCTGTCGCCATCTTTGTAGAGCGCATGAGTAGGGCAAACCGATGCGCACGGCGCGCCCGTACAATGTCTACATGCAACAGGAGCTGAGACAACCGCAGTTGAAATAACATTCAGGCGAGCTTGAGCAACATCGCCCGTAACATCATGTTTAGCCAAACATGCCGCCATGCAGGTTTTACAACCAATGCAAGCGGTTGGGTCTGCCATAACACACCGAGCTCCTACACCTTGTGCGTCCATAGCAATCTCACTTTCCCCTCAGCTAGCAGAATTGCTGAACCTTTTGCACCCCTGCAACTTTGCTTGCTGGCCTCTGTCTACCAGCAAGCAAAGTCAAATTCAACAACAGCTAGCACTCGTCTTATGTGTGCGCTGATAAGCGGCGCACGTACGCTAAGCGTTTGTGTAGCTTGGTTCTGGGTCTTTCTCCCAAACCTTCGACTGAAACTCTGGCTCTGGTTCAGCAGCAGGATCGATGTCTTGAGCTGCTGTCGCATCGGCCAAGCGCTTCTTCAGATCGTCATACATCTCTTCAAGCTTCTGTTCAGCCCATACTTGATCTTCAATAGCGTCAACCTGGCAGGCACTGAACTTATCTTCAGGTGTATGCGAACGCGCGTCAACAGCGTGAATAGTAAGGTTGTTGCACTTACCAATCCACCACTGGTAGGTCATGTAAACCGTACCTTTGTTGATGCGCTCATCGTGAACCGCACGTGTCATCGAGCGGCCACGGCGTGAATGCGCCCATACTAACTCGCCATCACCAATACCGCGTGCCTTAGCATCATCAGGATGCATATGAATTTCACCTGGCTCTTCAGCAAGCAGTGACAACGCGCGGCAGTTACCTGTCATTGAACGGCAGGAATAGTGACCAACTTCGCGAACAGTACATAAGATGAGAGGATATTCCTCGTCAGGAAGCTCGGTAGGATGCTCCCAATCGTGCGCCATCAATTTAGCGCGGCCATCGGGCTGATTAAACTGGCCACCCAAGAACAAAACAGGCGTGCCCGGATGGTTAATTGTTCTAATAGGCCATTGAGCATGACCAACACCAGCCATTTTATCGTACGTAGCACCATAGAAATCGGGGCACGTTTCGCGAATTTCGTTCCAAATTTCGCGCGTGTCGTTATAGTGCATCGGATAACCCATACGCGTTGACAGCTCGGCAAATACTTGCCAGTCGTGCCAGCATTCGCCCTTAGGCGGAACAGCAGCCATAAAGCGCTGGAACGTACGGTCGGACGCAGAGAACACACCGTCGTGCTCGCCCCATGAAGTACCTGGGAAGATAACGTCGGCAATGAGCGTTGTTTGCGTCATAAAGATATCTTGGCAAATGAATAAATCGAGTTTGCGAAGTTGCTCTTCAAGCTCGATAGAATCGGGTTCCGTTTGGAGAGGATCTTCACCAAAGTTGTAGAACGCATGTACTTTGCCCTCTTCAGCAAGATGTCCCACATCGGTAAGCTTGTATCCGTCGTGATCGGAAAGCTTTTCCTCAGGAACGCCCCATGCCTTCGAAAACTTTTTACGCATCGCAGGATTGGTAACATTTTGATAGCCTGGATACAGGTTTGGCAACATGCCCATATCGCATGAGCCCTGTACGTTGTTCTGACCACGAACAGGAGCAAGACCAGAATTTGGCTTACCAATTTGGTGCGCAATACATGCAATTGCAGCAAGCGTATGAACCGTTTGTACATTTTGCTTTTGCTGTGCAACGCCCATGCCCCAACCAAGAACTGCCGATTTAGCAGTGGCATAGATTTCTGCAGCCTTGTGAATTTCAGCAGCAGGAACACCAGTAATGTGCTCAACTGACTCGGGAGTATACTTCTTGATAGTCTCCCACCACTCATCAAAGCCGTTCGTATGAGCGTCAATAAAGGCTTTATCGTGCAAACCATGTGACACAATTGAGTTAGCAAATGCATTCAGGAACGCCACGTTGCAGCCGTTCTTGATACGCAGGTGCATATCTGCAATACGAGCAGTTTCAATAATACGAGGGTCGCATACGATAATTTTTGCACCCTTTTCCTTCGCCTTTACTACACGACGAGAAACGATAGGGTGTGATGCGCTGGGGTTATACCCAAATAACATGATGCATTCAGCATCTTCCATACCAGGAATGTTTACACTCATGCATCCAGAACCTACTGTGTCCATCAGACCGATGACCGTAGGTCCGTGTCAAGTTCGTGCGCAGTTATCGATGTTGTTCGTACCTATGCATGCACGTGTGAACTTCTGCATAACATAGTTAGCTTCGTTACCAGGACCACGTGACGATCCTGTTAACATGATTGCATCTGGACCGTACTTTTCTTTAATAGCCATAAGTTTTTTGGCTGTAAAGTCAAGTGCTTCATCCCAGGTTACGCGCTCCAAATCTGAATCTTTGGTGCGGCGAATCATAGGATGGTAGATGCGTGGAGTAAGAATTTTGGTGTCATTGATAAAATCGAAGCCGTGAAGCCCCTTCAGACACAATTCGCCTTGATTGGTAATACCATCAAGCCCCTCAGCTGCAACAACTTTGCCAGCGTCGTCAACAACGAGGTCGAATTTACAACCTGCACCACAATAAGGGCAGACTGTCATATGTCTCTCCATTTTATCCCTCCTCTACTCGCTAAACACATTAAGCTCGTTTAAATCAAGCCCCTCCAATAAGACACTCCCGAATTTATTCACGATTTCTATATATTCAGGATGGTTCTTATTGTACGCCTAAATTGTTAATAAGTCGAAATATTTTTATTCACTACAAGGTGTTCATAATTTAATAATGCCACGTAACCGGCTATTTTCTGGTTATCAACGAGAAAAAGTAACAAATTTTTTTTCATGAATTTTTCTTCATAATTTCTCTATATTCAGAGCATGATGAAATGAAATGTAATACAATTGAATTACAGTTTTCAGTCTAACAACGGCTTTGTTGGATGGACGAAAACTGTATGTAGATAACTCACACTTAGAGAGTGTAGCACAAATCGTATAGAAAAGGCTGTTCATGCATAAAGATTCCTTATTACAAACGCGTGTGAAAAGCGAGCTGAAGCAAGCGGCGGATGAACTGTTTTGTTCGATGGGTCTAACAACATCTGATGCGATTAGAATTTTTATTACCGAATGCGTTGCGAAGCAATCCTTCCCTTTTGAAATTACGCCGTCCACGAAAAAGAGCACCGGGAAAGATTTTGGCATCTTGAATCCGTACGCCTCGCCAATGAAACGCGCGAAAGAACGCGACGCGTGGATTAGCGCGCTGGTGTCTGCGCCCGAGATGATGATAGGCAATGGACTTATTGGCGACACGAATATTGAAGGCGACAGAACGTATAATTTGTCGGACGATGAACGCGATGAGTTTCAAGGTTCTGATGATGTGAACAGGGGTTTTGCGTTTGATAACGAGCTGTTTGCGGGGCTTGTTAACGATGAGCCCTTGCGCGGGAACGCGCGGCCAGCTGAAACCGAAGGTGAAAACGGGAAACGCAACGCTGCTAATGCGGTCGCCGTAAGCGGGGAACGCAGCAGTGCTCGTGCGCAGTATGATAGCGAGGAACGCAACGCTGCTGCTGCGGACACTGCCACAATGAGCGCAGAGAGCATAACCGGAAAACGCATCAGCGCAGATAGCACGGGTACAGCAGGCGCTCAACGCGCAGGATCTGGCGCGGCAACGCGTGCGTTGGGCACGAGCGCAGCAACAAAGGCGTCGAGCGCGGGTGCGGGTACTGGTACTGGTGTTGGTGCTGGCGCTACTGCTCAGCACATTGCGAAGCAGCACAACAATCCTGGGAAACACAAAATCGCAGATGAGCAGCATAATCCTCCTGCACCCCACAAAACGAGAAGTTCCCGTAATTCCGCTTCTCACGCAAAAACAGCACCACATGCAAACGCCAATACCGAGTACAAAGCGCATTCGCCACACGTTCTAAAAAAGCCATTGCTGGGTGAGAATTATCACGCTTACAAGGAGAAATAATGCATACGATTATTGATGAATCGGTACTGTTGCGCTATCTGCTAAACGACGACAAAGTGAACTCGCGTAAAGCGCGCTCGATTATTGCGTCAGGAAATGCGCGCACCTACCCCGAATACCTTGCACGCTGCGCGATTACCTTGCGCGATGTGTACCGCGTGCCGCGCTCGATGATTGGAACTGTGCTGCTTTCGGTATTAAGCGAGATCAACATCAGCGAACCCAAAATTGTTGAGTATGCGATACGCTTGTTTGCGTCCAGCGCGCTTGACTTCTCGGACTGCATGACCTTAGCACGCAACGCCATTGCCGGCAACCCGATTCTGAGCTTTAACCGTCCTATTATGAAGAAAAGCCTGTTCATTGAGGGTATGTAGCGCTCTTATGCGAAGGGGTGTACCTTATCGTTACAGGAGCATAAAGCGCAGATGCGTGAAACGAGTGCGCGGCGGCTACAACAAGCGGACACGCGTGTTAGTGGCAGCACGCAAGAAAGATAAGGTCACGGTACGTGGCTTCAAGGCACGCGCTCAGTGATGGGCGCAGGTATGAGGCCTGCTAGCAGGTACTTTTTACATATCCGCAAACCAAGCATGTTGAAATTGGTAGTGCTGCATCTCAACCGCATAAGAAACTACGCCCAACAGAAAAAGGCTTTGGCATGGAGCCAAAGCCTTTCACGTGATACATCTGGTATATCGAAGCTGTACGCTGCAACAACAAACGCCGCAACTGCGCGCCCCAGCTCAACGCTGCAAAGGCAACCAGTGCAGCCCAGCGCAGCTATGCGCTTTGCTTCTCAAACCATGCAATCTTCTCTTCAAGCGCACGCACTTGAATGGGATACTTTTTAGCGTTTTCGCTGGTCATTTCCTGAAGCTGACCACGCAATTGCTCAAGTTGCTGCGCGGCATCGGCCTTATCAACCTTCTCGCGTAACACAGCATAACGCGGCAAAACACGCAACGTTGTTCCAATAACTTCTGCAATGCCGCCCGAGACAATATAGTGCATCTCGTTTGCAGCGCCATCGTCGGTGCGAATAGTAAGCGCGCCTGCTCCAAGCAAGGAAACAGAACCAGCATGACCTGCCATAACGCCAAAATCTCCTTCGGCACCAGGCACGCCAACATAGCTTACCTCACCTGCGTAAAGCTGTTCTGTGGGAGTAGCAATCACGCAATGGAACTTAGTCATGAGCTTCTTCCTTTTTCATCTTCTCGTGAGCTGCGTAAACATCCTCGATAGAACCCTTCATACGGAAGCATTGCTCGGGGATGTCGTCGCATTTACCATCGAGAATAGCGGCAAATGAACGCACCGTATCTTCCAGCTTAACGTACTGACCAGGCAATCCGGTGAACTGCTCGGCAACATGGAAGCACTGACCGAAGAATTGCTGCGCTTTACGCGCGCGGTTAACGGTAAGTTTCTGCTCTTCAGAAAGCTCGTCCATACCAAGAATAGCAATGATGTCTTGCAAGTCTTTGTAGTTTTGCAGCAACTCTTGGATGCCAACCGCAACACGATAGTGCTCAGCACCAACAATTTGTGGGTCAAGGGCGCGCGAAGACGACTCCAGCGGGTCAACAGCAGGATAAATTCCCAGCTCAGCAATAGAACGCGACAAAACGGTACGCGCATCAAGGTGCGTAAACGTAGTTGCAGGCGCGGGGTCGGTTAAGTCGTCAGCAGGCACGTAAACAGCCTGTACGGAAGTAATAGAACCCGTTTTCGTTGACGTAATGCGCTCTTGTAAGTCGCCCATTTCGGTAGCAAGCGTAGGCTGATAACCTACGGCAGACGGCATACGTCCTAACAGGGCTGACACTTCTGAACCAGCTTGCGTGAAACGGAAGATGTTGTCGATGAACAACAACACGTCTTGGCCCTGATCGCGGAAGTACTCAGCTTCGGTAAGGCCTGCCAAACCAACGCGCAAGCGCGCTCCAGGAGGCTCATTCATCTGGCCATACACCAGGCATGTTTTGTTCACAACGCCCGATTCGCTCATCTCAAGGAACAGGTCGGTACCTTCACGCGTACGCTCGCCTACACCCGTAAATACCGAGGTGCCGCCGTGCTCTTGCGCCAGGTTGTTAATAAGTTCCTGAATGATAACGGTTTTTCCAACGCCAGCGCCGCCGAACAGACCTGTTTTACCACCGCGTACAAACGGCTCGATAAGGTCGATAGCTTTAATACCCGTTTCAAAAATTTCGGTTGTCGTAGACAGTTCCTCGTATGAAGGAGCGCTACGGTGAATAGGCATGTAGCCTTCAATATCATCGGGAACAGGCTTTTCGTCTACTGGCTGACCCATAACATTCCAAATACGGCCCAATGTTTGAGGGCCAACAGGCATCATAATAGGATGACCTGTGTCTTGAACCTCAAGACCGCGCACCAAACCATCGGTTGATGACATGGCTACGGAGCGAACAAGGTTACCGGGAAGGTGCGTTTCTACTTCAAGAACAATGTGCAAACTGCCTGCTTGCGTGGTTGCTTCCACGGTAAGAGCATTATAAATTGCAGGAATTTGCTCAGGTGGAAACTCAACGTCAACAACAGGACCAACAATACGCACAATACGTCCCTTTGCACCCAGGGTTGCCTTTAGCTCCTCTCGTGTAAATAGATTTTGACTCATTTAATCCTCCAAAGCTGCGGCGCCGCCAACAATTTCATTAATTTCAGTAGTAATAGCACCTTGACGTTCACGATTGAATAAGCGCGTAAGCGTTTCAACCATGTCATTTGCGTTATCGGTAGCCGATTTCATAGCGCTACGACGCGCGCCTTGTTCGGCAGCAGCCGAGTCGACCAGCGCAAAATACACTTCCGTGCTTAAAAATTCACGCAACAAATAGCGCATCGTAGTTTCTGCATCGGGCTCAAACTCAACATCAACATGATGCTTATCTGCGAATTCATCGGCAGCACTATCGTGTGAGCCATGGTGATTAAGCCCCAGCAAAACCGATAAACGCTCCTCGGGAATAGGCAGCAAGGTTTCTTTCACCAAACGCTGCTCGGCGCTATTTTTCGCGTGGTTAAACAACAACAACGCTTTATCGATAGAACCGTTCATGTACTCGTCGTACACATAGTGCGCAATTTCGCAAGCCTGATCAAAGGTTGGATCGGCCGATAAATTCTGGAACGAAAGCACCGTTTCAATGCCGCGGTACTGCAAGTAGCCGTGACCTTTTTTGCCACACGAAATAACATTAGTTTCAATGCCGTTGCGCTTGTTGTCGCGAATAATGCCTTCTGCATAGCGCAAAATGGTGCTATTAAAGCCACCTGCTAAGCCTCTATCGGACGTCATGACAACCAACGCAACGCGTTTCACTTCATCGTGACGTGCGCTTAAGGCTTCAAGTGCCTCGGGTGCACTTTGAGCAGCACGTTGAAGTGCCTCACTCAAAGCGCTTGCCCAAGGAATTGACTGCTCCATACGTGACGTAGCGCGCCTGATCTTTGCCGCTGCAACCATTTCCATGGTACGCGTAATTTGCTTGGTTGACGTAACGGAACCAATGCGTCGTTCTATGTCGTGAAGATTAGGCATACGCGCGCCGCCTTACTCACTGGGCGCGAACTGGGTTTTGAAGCTCCCAATTGCCGCGTCAAGTGCCGTTTTTGTTTCATCGCTAAATTTCTTTTCCTGCTGAACAGTGTCAATCAGGTTTTGAGCGTTCGCATGCAAATACTCCAGCAGTTCAGTGCGGAAACGAACCGTATCTGAAACGGGAATATCGTCAAGATAGCCCTGCGCACCTGCATAAATGGCAATACTTTGATCCATGAATGACAGCGGCACATAGCGGCCTTGCTTCAAAAGCTCGGTCATGTGCGCACCACGATTCAGCTGATCTTGCGTTGCTTTATCGAGGTCGCTACCAAATTGCGTAAATGCTTGCAGTTCGCGATACGCTGCTAAGTCGAGGCGCAAAGTACCAGCTACCGACTTCATTGCCTTTGTTTGAGCTGAACCACCAACACGCGATACCGACAAACCTACGTTTACAGCAGGGCGCTGACCTTGGAAAAATTGGTCAGTTGACAGATAAATTTGCCCGTCAGTAATTGAAATAACGTTCGTAGGAATGTAAGCCGAAACGTCGCCAGCCTGCGTTTCGATAATCGGCAAAGCAGTCATTGAACCAAGACCGTACTCTTCCGACATCTTAACAGCGCGCTCAAGCAAGCGTGAATGCAGGTAGAAAATATCGCCAGGATACGCTTCGCGTCCAGGTGGACGACGCAACGTAAGCGACATTTGACGATACGCAACAGCTTGCTTCGAGAGATCGTCGTAGATAATAAGAACGTGACGACCAGGATTTTTAGGACCTGCAGGCTTGCCATCTTCGCCGTTGTACACAAAGTATTCACCAATAGCAGCGCCAGCCATAGGAGCGATATACTGCAACGGTGCAGAATCGGCTGCAGTTGCTGACACGATGATGGTGTAATCCATAGCACCAAAACGGTCGAGCGTTTCTGCAACGCCAGCAACGGTTGATGCCTTTTGGCCAACTGCAACATAAATGCAGATCATGTTCTGGCCTTTTTGGTTGATGATGGCGTCAATGGCGATAGCGGTTTTACCTGTTTGACGGTCGCCGATGATAAGCTCGCGCTGACCACGTCCAATAGGCACCATCGCGTCAATCGCCAAGATACCTGTTTGCATTGGCTCGTGAACAGGCTTACGGCTAATTACGCCTGGAGCTTTGAATTCAACCGGACGATAGCCTTCAGCTTCAATGGCGCCTTTGCCATCGATAGGCATACCAAGCGGATTCACAACGCGGCCAAGCATGCCTTTTCCCGAAGGAACTTCCATGATTTTGCCCGTGGTATGAACCTCGTCGTTTTCTTTGATTGCGGTGACATCTCCCAGCAAAACAGCGCCAACTTCGTCTTCCTCAAGATTTTGAGCAAGGCCGTACACTTTTTTGCCATTCGATCCAACAAATTCCAACAACTCGCCTGCCATAGCGCCTTTTAAGCCATCAACGCGCGCAATACCGTCGCCAACTTGGATAACGGTACCAACTTCACGCGAATCAACGCCTACTTCTAAGTTTTCAAGCTGCTTGCGTAAGGCCTGATCGATTGAACTTGCGGTAATTTCAGTCACTAGCATTCACCTCCACCTTATGCTCGTTTAAGCTGGTCACGATAAATTTCAAGACGCGATTTCACACTCGCATCAATACATCTACCTTGAGCGCTTAAAATAATTCCACCAAGAAGTGAGCGATCGACTCGCTCGTCTAACACAACACGCATGCCAAGATCGGCTTCGACTTTGTTCGTAATAAGCTCGCGCAGGTGATTATCAAGCGCTACTGCACTGGTAACAGACACAACACAGAGCTTCAATTCTGAAACAATAAGCTGCTCGAAAGCTTGCTGTACCGCAGGACACAGCGCAAGTTCGCCGCGCTGCGCCATAACGCCCAACACATCTTTAAGAAGCGTATCGGCAGGTGTGGAACCGAAAATAGATGCCACAAGCTGCATTTTTTGTGCGTCACTGAGCGCAGAATCTTGTATCGTTTGCGCAATTTGAGAATCGGAGCGCAAGGCACGGCACAGTTCCTGCAAACGAGCGCGCACATCCAGCACGCTTTCAAGCTGTTGCTTAGCATACGCTGCGTCGAAAAGAGTACGTGCATAAACAGCAATTTGCTTTTTTTGAACAAGTCGATTATTTGTCATTGAAGCTACCCGCCTCACGTACATACCGTTCAATGAGCGCACGATGTTCCTCATCGGATAAGTCGTGTTCAATCAAACGTGATGACACCGAGAGCGACAAATCGACAACTGAGGATTGCAACTGCGCAATAGCAGCTTTCTTCTCGGTTTCAATAGCGCTGCGTGCTTTTTCAATAAGAGCTTCCGCTTCGCGTTGTGCCTGTTCAGTAAGTGCAGCTTTCGTAGCTTCTCCTGTTTGCTTTGCATCAGCTACAATTTTTGCAGCAGTTTGTTTTGCTTCATCGAGTTGTTTTTTGTACTCTTCAAGCAGGCGTTCAGAATCCATGCGCGCGTTTTCTGACTGTTCAAGCGCATCACGAATAGACTGCTCACGCTTGGTAAGCATATCTTCAAACAGCGGCCAACCGAACTTACCCAAAATGATAAGCAGAATGATAAAAGCAACTGCCATCGGGATAAATTCAACCATATCGGGAAGAATAACCGCTATTCCCTGTTTCGATTCGGCATAGGCAAGCGTAGGAGAAGCAAAGAGCGCACTACCTGCAAGAGCGCACGTAGCTAAGGGCAACCATGCTCTTTTATATGCTTTCTTCACTGAGTAACCTCCTTTTGCTTTTGATAGCTGTCAAAAGTCGATTACAAAATAAATGCAAGAACGAAACCAAGAAGTGCCAGTGCTTCTACCAAAGCAGCTCCCATGATGAAGGCAGTAAACAGACGTCCTGCTACTTCAGGCTGACGAGCGGTACCAACGCACATGCCGTAGCAGGCAAGGCCGATACCAATTGCAGGGCCGATAACAGACAAGCCGTAACCGACAAGCTTCAAAGCGCTCATGACAAAGATAGTTTCCACAATGTCCTCCTTTTGCCGTCTTTGATTTCCTCAAAGACACCGCGTTTACTGTATCGTCAACGGCTGTGGAATAGTGCCGATGATACCAATCTAACTATCGCAAGCGGCAGAGCGCGCCGCCACGCGATGTGTGAGCACGAATGCTCGGTGCGCCTAGTGTTCAGAAACTGCCAGCTGAATGTAGACAGCCGACAAAATCGTAAACACGTAAGCTTGCAAAAATGCAACCATCGTTTCCAGCGCATACAACGCAATAAGGAACAGCATCCATGCAATGGAAATGCTGCCTACCGCAGGAGATGCACCTTCAATGACCGATTGAATGAATGAGAATGTAAATACCGAGAACATGCCAAGTGCCATGTGGCCAGCAAACATGTTACCGTACAGTCGAACGGCAAGCGTTAATGCGCGCAAAACCATCGACACAAATTCGAAAAACCAAATAATAGGCACCATAAAAATAGGAAGGCCGCTGGGGGCAATTGACTTAATGTAACCCCAGCCGCCGTGCGCTTTAATACCCCAATAGTTGAAGTAGATAAACGAAATAATACCAAGAGCCCACGTTACGCTGATGGAACCTGTTGGTGTTTTGCAACCAGGGATAAGACCAACAATGTTAGAAATAAGAATGAAGAAAAAGAGTGTTGCAAGGAAAGGAACGTGGCGCTTGTAGCCGTGTCCGATTGTTCCTTCACTTACGTCGCGGCGAATGAACTGGTAGCCGCATTCAACCATGTTAATGAACTTGTTGTGGGGAACCATCTGCAATTTGCGGCCAACAACGAGCACGACAATCAGCGTAAGCGCAAACGTAATGAACATCCAAAAAATGTATTGTGTTATGCCCGCAGAACCAAATGATGCCACGAAAGCTGGATTAAATGATTCTTTCAGCTCGGGAACGTAACCTTTAACGATGTCGAGAGGGTTCACAACATTCCTTTCTGTATGGCTTTACGCTACCTGCGTAAAGCTAGCGCCTTAAAAGCTTACGTACACTATAAAGTATCGCAATAACAACCAGTGCGAAAAATTCTGCCAGCACGAATGGTAGCACGACGCTGCGCCGCGCAAAGATCAGGCACAACGAAGCACTGCCAGCTAAAATAACAAATGACAGCACTAAAGCGGCAAAGAACACCGCTAAATACGCGCTTGACTTTATTATCGAGAAACGACGCGCATATTCGTTAGCGCCATACAGGGGAAGAAATCCTAAAATGCCTGATAGGAAGCCAGCGCATAAGGCGAGTATCATGCATTCCTCCGTAAAACACTCACAACATTTCCCACACTGCGCCTATTATACCTGTATCAAACCGCATTTGCATCGACAATTTCAAAGCAGTTGTTGCACGGTGCAAGCGGTGTTGCAAACGGTGACACGGATGCAAACGCACGCTGTGCGGGTTTACTTCGTGCCGAAAATACGGTCGCCAGCATCGCCAAGACCAGGCATAATGTAGCAATCGCTGTTCATGCCATCGTCAATAGCACACGTGAAAATAGTTACCGTGGGATCGTGTTCGAGAACGGCACGAATACCTTCAGGAGCTGCCACAATAACAGCCAGCTTGATGTTTTTCACACCCTGTTTGCGCAGATAGCCAAGCGCTGCCGTGGCTGATCCACCCGTTGCAAGCATGGGGTCAACCACCAACACATCGCGCGCAGCAATATCTTCCGGCATTTTTGCGTAATACTCGTGCGGCTCGTGCGTTGTTTCGTCGCGATACATGCCCAAATGCCCCACTTTAGCAGCAGGCATAAGCTCGAGCATGCCTTCAACCATGCCAAGCCCTGCGCGCAAAATTGGCACAATGGCAAGCTTTTTGCCTTTCAGCGTTTTGCAATGCGCAGTACAAAGAGGCGTTTCAACCGTGCAATCGGTAAGCGGCAAGTCGCGCGTTGCCTCGTAGCCTTCGAATAACGCCAGCTCGCGAACCAATTCGCGAAATTGCTTCGAGGGCGTTGCCTTGTCGCGCAGCAGCGATAATTTATGTTGCACCATAGGATGCTCAACAACTACTACTCGCTGTCCAAACGTGTGATTCTGTGTCATAGCGATCCTTTCTCGCTTCGTTTGAGAAGTTATTTTCCCAGCTGAAACGGTATTTCTACTTCTACATAACAACGGTCAGCACCACGAATGATGCCGACCGTGTGTGGTCATAGGTAGTATAGCGTATTTGCAAGCTGCGCGCGGTGCACAGGTGCACCTGAGCGCTTAATAATCAAACTCGGGATACAGCGGATGCGCCTGAATAAGGGCCTGCGTTTGCTGGCGAACGCGATCGAGTTCTGCCTGGTCATCGGCTGCAAACAAGGTTTTCGCGATGCACGAACCGATGGTGTAGAACTCGTCCTCGTTGAATCCGCGCGTGGTGCCAGCTGCCGTTCCAACACGAATACCGCTGGTCACAAAGGGAGACAGCTGTTCGTGAGGAATTGTGTTCTTGTTGACAGTTAAGCCAACCGACTCAAGCAGCTTTTCGGCGTCTTTACCAGTAACGTGAGCAGGCGTAACGTCAACAAGGCACAAATGATTGTCGGTGCCGCCCGTTACTAAACGCAAGCCGCCTTCGCTCATCGCGCGTCCCATAGCAGCGCAGTTCGCGATGATGCGCTTGCCGTACTCTTTGAAGCTGGGTTGCAAGCATTCGCCCAGCGCAACGGCTTTTGCTGCAATGACGTGCATCAATGGGCCGCCTTGTGTTCCGGGGAACACAGCCGAGTTAATTTTCTTCGCAAGCTCTTCGCTATTCGTAAGAATCATGCCGCCACGAGGTCCGCGCAGCGTTTTGTGCGTGGTTGTAGTAACGATGTCGGCATACGGAACCGGGCTTGGATGCAAACCAACAGCCACAAGACCAGCAATGTGAGCCATGTCAACCATCAAATACGCGCCATGCGCATGCGCAATTTCGCCAAGGCGCTTGAAGTCGATGATGCGCGGGTACGCCGACGCGCCTGCCACGATAAGTTTAGGATTGTGCTCGCAGGTAAGACGCTCAATTTCGTCGTAGTCGATGCGTTCTTCATCGTTTAAGCCGTACGGAATTACGTTATACAGTTTGCCCGAGAAATTGGCCTTTGAACCATGCGTAAGATGGCCGCCGTTGTCGAGGCTCATACCCAACACGGTGTCGCCCGGCTTCACAACCGCCATGTAAGCAGCGTAATTTGCCTGCGCGCCCGAGTGAGGCTGGACGTTCGCAAACTTGCATCCGAACAGCTTGCAGGCGCGTTCAATTGCAAGCGTTTCAACGATGTCCACTTTTTCGCAGCCGCCATAGTAGCGCTTGCCAGGATACCCCTCTGCATACTTATTGGTTAACACTGAGCCCATTGCCTGCATTACTGCAGGTGAAACGATATTTTCAGAAGCAATCAGCTCGATTGTTCCGCGTTGACGATTAAGTTCTGCTTTTAGTGCAGCCGCTACTTCTTGATCTTCAGCTGCAACATAGTTCAAAGTCATGTGGTCTCCTAACCTCGCGTACAAGCAGCGTCTTGCGTGCACGGGCGCAGGGTACGTGCTTGCCTTTGTGTAGTTCCACTTTAAGAAATTACAAGCCGAAAAGCGCGGGCAAGGACAGTTTTTTCTGTTACTGGTATAAATTTCACTGCGTACGGTTTGCGCGGGGCGCGGTGCTGCGCTGCGCGGGACACGGGTGCGGTTTGCGCGGAGCGCGAAACGCTGACGTGCCATCGGATGAGCCGTTGGCTGCGTACGGCAGCAGACAGGGCGAAGCGGGCTACTTGCCTTGTTGCGCGTCGCAAGCAGGCGAAGGAGCGTGTGCGTCGCAAGCAGGCGAAGGGGCTACTGACCTTGCTGCGCGTCGTGAGCAGGCGCATCAGGCACATCAGGCGTAAGCGCATCGAGCGCCATCATTTTTTCCACGCGGCCACTATGACGACCGCCCGCAAAGTCCGTGTTCAAAAACGCATCAACAATCTGAATGTTGGTATCAGCATCAATAAAACGCCCTGATAGCGTAATGATATTGGCGTCGTTATGTTCGCGGCACAACACCGCAAATTGCGGATTGATAACATTGGCGGCACGAATACCAGGCACTTTATTGGCGCATATAGCCATACCAATGCCCGTCCCACACACAAGAATTCCGCGTTCGGCCTGATGATGCGCCACATCATGCGCAACTACCTGCGCGAAATCGGGATAATCAACGCGCGCATCGCTTGACGGTCCGCGGTCGATAACCGTGTGTCCCTGCTGCGTTAAATAGTCTTTGAGCTGCTGTTTCATGTCGAATCCAGCATGATCACTTGCAAGTGAAATAAGCATAGTATCCCTTTCGTTATGAAACTATGGAACGTTTTGTAACATATACCAGCGCGAAGCTGTCGTACCAGCGCGAAGCTGTCGTCATAGTACCACACGCAAGGCTAATGGTGTTGGCGCACGCAGGCAACAGCATGGTGCCACTGCGCTATAAGCCCCTGCGCGTGTTCGCGCGACGCGTTCGGCATGAAAAACGTGTCGGTTTCGTGAAACGAGCGCAGCGTGTCAAGCGAGTCGAAAAAGCCTGTTGAGAGGCCCGCCAGGTAGGCAGCTCCCAATACACTGCTTTCTAAATTATGGGAACGGCGCAAAGGTTTTCCCAGTACATCGCTTTGAAATTGCATCAACACGTCGCTTGCGCACACGCCGCCGTCAACGTTCATGCCTTTGATACTCATGCCGCAATCGGTTTGCATGGCTTCTATCAGGTCATACACCTGATACGCAATGGAATCAAGCGTCGCGCGCACAATATGCGCCGCCCGCGTTCCCCGCGTAATACCCACAATCGCACCGCGCGCTTGAGCGTCCCAATACGGCGCTCCCAAACCCGTAAACGCAGGTACAACCACCACACCTTCGGTGCTCGGGCACGAATGCGCAATGGCGTTGGCGTCGCTGGCGTCCTTCACAATGCCAAGCGCATCATGAAGCCAGGTGATAAGCGCACCGCCCATAAACGCGCTGCCTTCCAGCACATATTGCGGCTCGCGCGCCCCAGCGGGCAGCGCCGCAAGGGTTGTAAGAAGGCCTGAACTGGAGAAATACGGCGTGTTCCCCGTGTGCATAAGAAGAAAACAGCCCGTGCCGTAGGTTGTTTTTGCTTGCTGCTTCTCGAAACAGCATTGCCCAAAAAGGGCTGCTTGTTGGTCGCCCACGCAAGCGTACACGCGCGCGCCACGGGCGGCACAATCGCAGGTAATAGTGCAAATTTCTCCCGACGAGGGCACCACATCTGGCAGCAAAGAGCGGGGAATATCGAACAGCTGCAGCATGGCGCTGTCCCAACGCTGCTCGGTGATGTTGAAAAGCATCGTGCGGCATGCATTCGTGGGGTCGGTAACGTGATGCGCGCCGTTCGTGAGGTTCCACAAAATCCACGAATCGATGGTGCCAAACGCCAAATTCCCCTGTTCAGCAAGGGTGCGCGCCTGCGGAATTGAATCCAGAATCCAGCGAATTTTTCCTGCTGAAAAATAGGCGTCGGGAATGAGCCCCGTGCACATTTGGACGGTGTGCGCAACAAGAGGATCGCCGCAGAGCGCGTCAATAATGGCTGATGAACGCCTACATTGCCACACGATAGCGTTGCAGAGGGGCTTGCCGGTGCGCCTGTCCCACACCACCGTTGTTTCGCGCTGATTCGTAAGCGCAATGCCGGCGATGTTCTGGGTAGACAAGTGAAAACGCGCGCAGAGGGCATTCAGAGCCGTTACTTGCGCGTTCCAAACTTCGTAGGCGTCCTGCTCAACCCAGCCGGGCTGCGGATAAATTTGGCGAATGGCTTCACGCTCGAAGCCGCACATGTGGCCTTGCGCGTCCACCAGGCACGCGCGTGCCGATGTGGTGCCTTCGTCTAACGCGATGATGTACTTGTCCATGTTATGCCTTCTGACGTGGGGGAACGGATGGTGTAGCAGCAATTGGTTCGTGCGCGGCGCTTGGCTGCGCAAGCGGTTGACCTGTGGGAACGTGACTGAGTGCGGCGTCGTCAAACCATGCAACGATGGCACGCACAACGTCGGGCGCGCAATCTTCGTTCAGCACTTCATGACGAGCATGGTCGTATAAGCGAACCGTCACGCGAGAAAATCCTGCTTTGACCAGCGACTTCGCAGCTTGCATAACGCCTTTTCCGCGATTGCCAACAACATCGTCAACGCCCGAGCAAAACAAAATTGCTACGCGCGAAAAAGCGTCAGATGAGGGCGCATATGCGCAGGTAAATGACGTAACTGTGCACGTTCCATCGCGCTGCACACGCGGCTGCGACACATTTGAAGCGTGCGGCGTGCTGGTAAGCTGCTGTGTTCCCGCGGATTGCTTATCGTCCGTGGATTGCGACGTTCCCGCGGATTGCGACGTCTGTAATGCCTGTTCATTGCGCTGTTTGGAAAAAATCAGCGGCGTTTCAACAGCAATTACGCGCAAAATGTGGCTTGTTACTAAATAAGACGCCACGCTAAACGGCGCACCGCACAACGGATCGCGCAGATACGCGTCCACGACCTGCGGATTTCGCGACAGCCAGTCGAAAGGCGTGCGCGCGGGCTGAAACGCTTTCGCGTAAGCGCCTGCTCCAAGCGCATCAATGAAACGCGAGCGGTACTGATCGTTACGCAGCGCCACCAGCAAGCGCGTAAGTGCGCTGCCCAGCGTGCGCAAAACGGGGCTCACCTGGCCTGCTCCTATCAGCGCAACGGCGCGCACATCAGGCTTAAAGCGCGCAAGGAACGCCCGCGCCAGAAAACTGCCCAGCGAGTGCCCCAGCAGAAAATGCGGCGTGGCAGCATCATAACAGCTGTTCACTAGCGTAAAAAGTGCGTGCTCGTCAGCCAGAAGCCCATCGACATCTTCGTCAAGAGGAATGTGGCCAAGCTGCGTACTGTCGGGAACACTTTTGCCGTGACCAGGCATATCCATGCCGAAAACCACATAGCCCTGCGCGGTTAGCTGACGCGCCACATGGGAATATCGTCCAAGGTGCTCGCACATACCGTGCATGAGCTGTATCGTGCCACGAACGCGAGGGAGTTCGACTGACGTATAGTCTTCATCATATGACTGCGAAACGTGCGCAAGTGAAAGCGGAATGTCCTGATTATCGGGCAACCACAACAAACAATGCAGCTGATATGACAAACGCGCAGACGAAATAGTAAACGAAAGCGATTTCATGCGCACTCCTTGGTGTTGCGGCGTGGCGGGTGGCGGTTGTGCATGCTGTGCACCAACCGCCACGCCGCAACACCAAGGAGTGCGGGTGGCGGTTGGTGCACAGCATGCACAACCGCTCGGTTACGTTCCCCGTGAACTTGCGTAATTGCAGGTCACAGTGTTGAATCAATGAGCCGCTGAATATCTGCCAGCGCAATGCTGCCTTCGCGCAAACAGCGCAACTGCGGCTGCGTGCAATCGATAACGCTCGACGCAACCCCCGAGCCATGCAGTGCCGATGCACCCATTATAGCAGACACATTCTGTCGCAAATGCGGGTCGATGTCGGCCAGGCACGCCACATCGTGTTCGTTGGAGATGTTGGCCGAGGTTGTGCACAGCGGACTTCCCAGCTCATGAATAAGATCGAGCACGTCAAAGGATGCGGGCATGCGAAGCGCGATGCTTCCTTGCGCCGACACATACGCGGGCGGAACCTGCGCCGACGCTTTCACAATGAGTGTAAGCGCGCCGGGCCAAAAGGCCTTAAGCACCGTATCTATCCAGGTGGGAAGGCATGTTCCATAACGATACACATCGGTGTACGAGCCCACCAACCACGCGATAGGTTTGGTGGCGGGGCGGCGTTTGAGCGAGTACAAAATCGCAGGTGAAGGGGCATGCAGTGCAGAAACTCCCAAGCCGCACACGGTGTCGGTGGGGAAAATGGCCGGCTTGCCAGCTCGCAGGGCGCAGATGCCCTGTAACCAGGCGAAACGCTCTTGCGGAGCATTGATGTGATGGACTTTATCGCGTTCTTCATGCTGATGTGCGGATTGCGTATTGACTGCTGGCGTATTGACTGCTGGCTCAGCGGATGCCACTTGAGAATCAATTGCTGGCGTATTGATTGCTGGCGCAGCGGATGCCACTTGAGAATTAATTGTTGGATCAGCGGATGCCACTTGAGAATTAATTGCTGGCGCGACGTGGTAAAACGCATCGGCAAGCTGCTGAGCCACGCGCAAGCCGTCCACCGCAGCGCTCATGATGCCGCCTGCATAACCAGGCCCTTCTCCGCACGGATAAATGCCTGTTGAGGCGCTCGACTGCTGGTAATACGCCTGATAGGAGGCACTGCGCTCGATGTGCACAGGGCTTGACGAACGCGTTTCTGGCGCAATAAGCACAGCATCGCGATATGCAAACGGCGCGAAACGCTGCGCCAAACGCGCAAGGCCTTCTGCCAACGCGTCGCTCACAAACGCTGGGAGGACATCCCGCATGTTGCACGCCACCACACCGCGTGCGTATGACGTGGTTAAATGCGTGTGCTTGACGCAATTATCAAGAAAATCGCCCACGGTTTGCGCAGGCGCCTGATACGGCGTACCGCCCGCTTGAAGTGCGCAATCAAAGGCTTTCTTCTCAAGGGCGCGCTGGAACGCAACGCCTGCAAGTGGATGAACACACTCATCAGAATCAACAAGACCATCCGCAAAGTCGCGTGGACGCACGTTCACAAGCAGCGCGCTATTCGCAAACGGCGTGTCGCGCGCAAATTCGCTCATGCCGTTCACCGCCAGATGATTCGTTTCGCTTGACGCGCAAACCACTTCCCCACCTGGGCACATACAAAACGTATAGACGTTGCGGCCCTGCGAACACGCGCACGCCAACTTATAGTCAGCGGCGCCAAAATCGTGTGCATGCGCGGCTGTGAACTGGGCCTTGTTGATAAGCTGCTGAGGATGCTCGATGCGCACACCCACCGCAAGCGGCTTGGCTTGCATCGCGATGCCCGAACGAAATACCATGTCAAAGGTGTCACGCGCCGAATTGCCCGGCGCAAAAATGCACGCTGAGGTTTTGCATGTCGTAAGCTGCTTGGTGTGAACGTCCATAAACGTAGCGCTATCAATGTGGTTATCGCGCAGGTTCCAACCCACAAGTTGCGTGTTAAAGCGCACGTCAGCTCCCCAATTTTCAAGCATGCGCGTAAGGTTTTGAATCACGTGCACCAGCAAATCGGTGCCAATATGCGGCTTCGCGCGCCACAAAATTTCCTCGGGCGCGCCCGCGTTCACAAGCCAGCGCAAAACATGCCTGATGAACGGGCTTTTTGTGCCCGTCGACAGCTTGCCGTCGGAGAACGTGCCCGCGCCACCTGCGCCGAATTGGATGTTCGTAAGCTCGTTGAGGACGGCGCCTTTGCGGAACGCCTGGACGATGCGCACGCGCTCGTCGATGCCGGCGCCGCGCTCGAGCACCAAGGGCCGCAAGCCTGCCTGAGCAAGGTACAGAGCGGCGAACAAACCCGCAGGTCCAAGACCTACAACGACGATGCGCTCGCGGTCGGACGGTTGCGTTGGTGCAGCTTGTTGGGTTGCCGCAGCGGCTTGGGTGGAAGCGGCTGGTTGAGCGGAGGCGGC
>CAMPNZ010000020.1 GCA_946892075.1 uncultured Coriobacteriales bacterium | reverse complement strand
AACTTCTTTTTCTTCACATTTAGCAACATAATCGACTGGCAGTTTCTACTCCGACGACGCTTCGTCACGCACCATGTTGCACGATGGCGGCGCGCAGTGCACACCAAACAGCAACACCCAGCACACAGCCTTTGCTGACGTGCGTAACTCCGACCAAACGCAGGCTGGCTCTGTAAGCAGTTTGTCGATTCCAGTTGATCAGTGCCCTTCTATTACAGCAGAAATGGCTGTTGTTATGGATGCATCGGGCACGGTGCTGTTTGCCCGCGATGCGTATAAAGCAAATCCCATTGCCTCGATTACAAAAGTTATGACAGCGCTTGTTGCTGTTGAAAATGCGCCACTTACAACCACCATAACAGTAACAAAAGAAGCCGCGCGGGTAGGCGAATCGTCCGCGCATCTTAAAGCAGGCGATACCATGCCTTTAAGCGCCGCACTCAAAGCGCTGCTTATTCCCTCAGGCAACGATGCTGCTGTTAGCATTGCTGAAAGCGTCGGTGCGCTGATACTTGAAAAGCAAGGATCAGCATCAAGCGAGGAAGGCTCCGCTGGTACGCAAGACGGCACGTCAAGTGCAAACGCTCCTGCGCAGGCTAATGCCACCACCAGCGCGAATACCGCCGCGCATGCCACGTCCAATGCTCACGCACAAAGTTCAAAGTCTACTTCCGCTGCATCGCACGGAGCGTCAAAACCCAAACATACTCCTGGTTACCAGGCATTTATCAAAGAAATGAATGCCTATGCAGCGCGTCTTGGATGCAAAGATACAGTCTACGAAAACCCTCACGGCTTGGATAATGGCGCCTTTGCAGGCAATTTGCACAGCTGCGCCTACGATCAGGGTCTCATTGCGCTTGAAGCAATGAAGCACCCCGAGCTTGAAGAAATTTTCTCAATGAGAGGGCTCAATGTGGTGAATGCCAAGTATGTACGCGATGCTAAGCATTCATCAGGCGCAGCGGATCCAGCATTTTCTAACGATTCAAAAGCTGTTCCATTGACGACGATAATTCATGTAAAACGAAACGGCGTTGATACGGCAGTAGAGCTTACCGGACACAATCACCTTCTGTATAATTACCAATTCGCGCGCGGTATAAAAACAGGAACAACCGATGCCGCCGGCTTCGCTTTTATGGGAGCCGCTCGCAACAATCAGGGTCGCTTGTTGGTTTCAGTTGTCATAAAATCGAGCTCAGACCAGGACCGATTTAGAGATACTAAAAAATTGTTTGAATGGGCGTACGGGCATTTCGTTCAGTATACATTTGTCAGTACTCCGCAGACGCTGTCCGATGAACAGGCAAAACCAATTCTGAATAAGCTGAACGCCGCTCCCGTTGATGCGCAACACCAAAATCTCCCTGTGCTTGCGCGCATTGGTATCCCCAGTTCAGAGTTTTCTGTTGATGTTACAACAACAAGTTTTCCCGTTCGCCAAATTAACATGTTTGGTGGTAATATCGCGCAGCGTGTGGCGCTTACGCGCTCGATTGCCCATGCGCGCATCGGCGATGAGGTAGGGAAGTTGCAGTTTTACCAAAACAACGCTCTGATTGAGGAAGTTCCTCTTCTTGTGTATAACGTGAACGCAAAGCCACACACGGAAGGTTTTTCGCTTGACGGCATATTTCAGGCAATTGAGGAATTTCTTGGAGGCCTGATGCAAAACAAAGCCGAAAGTGATGTTACAATCGAGCTGTACAACACCGCGCGGCTTGTACACGATGCGCGTTCTCGCGTGTAACGTGTAACGTGTAACGTGTAAGGCAGCGCATTCAAAAGTTTACGCTTGCAGCCAACAATGGAGTAGGGGTGTATCGATGACAAAAACGTGTCCTGTGTGTACGCAGAAATGTGAAGAGAATGCAAGCGTATGCCCTGCTTGTGGCTTTACGTTTAACGGTGAAACGCGCGAATTTGCGCCGGTACATCTTCCGCTTAAAAGCGAGGAGGTTCCAACAGCAAGCAATCGCGACTATGGCCAGTTCAAGATTATACGTGGCCCTTATTCAGGCGCCGTTATTAGTCTTATGCCTGGTGAACTAACTATTGGCCGTGCGCCGACCTGCGAAATTTTCCTTAACGACATGACGGTTTCGCGCAAGCACGCTAAGCTGCAAGTGTCAAAAGATGCTATCGTTCTTATTGATGAGCATTCATTTAATGGCGTGTGGGTAAACGACAAGCTGATTGATACAATTACGCTATCCTCTGGCGACAAAATTCAAATTGGCGAATTTTGCCTGTACTATACGCGCTAGTACATCATGCAGCCCAGGCAATAAAACACGCCGCATATCACCACAAACGTTAAAATTTGCGGCATCGATTTCAAGCGCATCTCAGGCGTTATCGGATTGCGCAAAAGGGCTCCTGCAAATGGTGCAATGCAAAGCACGAAGGCCACAACAACCACAATATCGGCGTATAAAATTGATTCAAGGCACACACCTTCAACGATAATAGTCAAGATAATCCCTACATCATAGAGTGTTTTTGCCTGTTCACGGCTCATACGGCCTGCAAGCGTGTGCCTGTGTGAGCAAAGGTCTTTCTCGCGGTCGGACAAATTATTGGTAAACATAATAAGCGCTACCAGCAAAATCAGCGGTATGAGGCTTATGGCAAACAAGCTGGAGTAACTTTGCGTTAATCCATAGGTTACTGCTGAGGGGATAAGGCCGCCCATAACGATGCCGCTTGACAATTCGCCAAGTGGCAGATAGGAAAGGGGCGTTTTGCCAGCGGAATAAAACACTAGCACCAGCGCGCCAATTATGCCGATAAGCAGGGGAATGATGTCGCTTTCATACACAACATACAAACCTAAAACAAAGCTTACGACCACATAAGCAATTGCCAAGCGCTTCACCGATTGCGGATTTACGTGGTGATATACCAGAACTGCGTCGCTTTCTTCCACAAAATCGTTTTTAGAATCGGCGCCTTTCTTGTAGTCGAAATAATCGTTGAGCGTATTTGCCGCCGATTGAAACAGAATAACGATAATCAACATGATAAACGCGGCGCCATACGAAAGCTCATCGACGCTGCGAAACGCAACACAAAAGCCATACAAGAACGGAATAAGCGCAGCAGGCCACGTGTGTGGAGCGGCAAGTTGCAGTGCAAGCTTGAAACTAAGCGGTGTCCAGGCGTTTTGCGCTTCGGGTTCAGGTTGCGCACAGGCCTCACGATTCTCTTGCATGCTTGCTTCTGAAGCGGTAGTATTGTGTTGGCACATAGGCGTTTTATCTTGTTGAACTGGCGGTTGTAAGCGTTCATCAGTCATAGTGTTCGTTATTCCTATCACGGTTATTTCGTATAACGCTCCTATTGTTGCACACAGGTTCAAAAAAATCTACACGGCGCGAATGCCGACAACTTGTTATTGAAAAAAGGTGAGCGTAATGAAAAAAACTTACAACATTCCCATTCGATACAGCGAAACCGACTGCATGGGCGTGGTCTATCACGCCAACTATGCCCTGTATTTTGAAGATGCGCGCTCGCGTTTTATTGCCGATTTAGGATTTCCCTACGCTGAACTGGAAAAACAAGGGGTCATGTCGCCTGTGGTTGACCTTCAAATTTCATATCACAAGCCTTTGCGCTATGGCGATACAGCAAGTGTAACCGTTTGGGTAAGCAAGCTGCGCGCAACGCGGATTACCTATGCGTTTGAAGTGCGTGCTGGCGCGGATGCACAGTGTGCGCATCCTTATTCGACAGGCTCGGTAAGCGTTTGCATCGTTGATGCGCGCACGTTTCGCCCGATTAGCATCAAGCACCGTTTGCCTGGGCTATATGAAGCGTATTTAAGCGTTGCGGAAACTGACGAATAACAGCGAAATATGCATTACAAACTAAGTATGTACGCAAAAGTTATAACGGCAAAAGCCTGTACGTAAATGTTACGCATGGCACGCTACAATACATTAACGCTTTGTGCGCATACGCGGGACATTACATGGAGTAGAGAGTATGCCTCATTGATGCATACAAAGGTTTATGCTTTGCAAAACGATTCTTCTAAGCTTGCTTTCTTATTCTCGTTGTCTAGTTTACATAACTTATATTATATCTAATTTATATAACAAGAAAGACGTGCGGGAAAGCTGCACTCGTGAGCGCCTATCTAACTAATACGTTACATATCCGAGCTCAAGCGCAATGGCAAGCGCGTATGCTGATCAGGCATAACAGCGCATAAAACACGATCAGTAAAGCACTTGGTGCATGCTTATTCTAAGCACAGCGGCATTCCGACACGCACTGCAACGCTGTGAGAGTCAATAACGGCTTAGCCCCACGTAGTGCTTCCCGGTTGAGGCGCCGCTTGCGTTCCTGGAGATACCGTATTGGGCGCAGGGTTTGAATTAAAGAGTGCAGACATCTGCCCTGTCTCTACAGCCTCTAAAATGCGCGGATATTCAACGTATAAAAAGGCTGCGTTGATAATAAGCGCTAGAACGGCCATTAAGAGCGCAATTTTGACGGGACGTATAAATAGTCGAAAATCATCAAGATCGAGCTCTGTGTGGCGTTTTAAGACCCTCGTAATTTTGAGATACGAAATAATTGCGCATATGAGCGATATTCCGCTTAAGAGAACACCTCCAATAAGGAGAGACACGGGTGCTGCAACGCGCGTAAATGATATAAGCTTTCTGCCACTTTCTAATTGTGAAAGTTCAGCGGCCGTTGTATTTTTAAGTCGGATGTACGTGCGCGCAGGTTTGCCGTGAGCGTCTTGTTGTTCTGAACCAGAAGCGTTGTTAGTTTCCGAACGGTATGATGACTCAGCATCGTTAGTTTCCGAGTTATCTCGTGGCTCATTTTCAAATGATGCTGCTGGCGTGGTATCCGCCGACGCGCTTTGCGCATCGGCTTCTATTTTTTCACTTGTTTCGCTTTGAGCATTATTCGTGTCGTGAGAAGCGCTTGCTACGAGATTACTATGAGCTGTTTCAGGTGTATTATGCGCCTGAGGCTCATTGCTATAAGCGTTCACGGCATGGTTAGCCGCACCCGCCTGCCCATGGTCTAATGAAGGCATTTGTGCTGATGACGTAGTGTTATTCTTGCTTGTCGTATCATTTGAAACAGAATTGCTCATGCACGTACTCCGCTCGAACCAAAACCACCCTCGCCTCTTTGAGTTTCGGTTAATTCATTGCATACAACCAAATTAACTTGTGGTACCGGTACAACAACAAGCTGCGCAATTCTATCTCCTTTTTCGATAACAAACGCGCTATCTGTACTGGTGTTTAACAGCGATACTTTAATTTCACCGCGATAGCCGCTATCGATAAGCCCCGGTGCATTAGTAACCGTTATGCCATGCTTAACAGCAAGCCCACTGCGAGGCGCCACGAAGCCGGCATATCCATTTGGAAGCGCTATGGCAAAACCTGTTGATATCAAAGCTCGTTGTGACGGCTCAATGGTGTAACACTCTGCCGAGCGTAAATCTAATCCCGCATCCCCTTCATAAGCATACGTTGGCAATTCAATATCGTCACGCAGTGCCTTAATTGGTAATGTTATATGCTCACTCACGAGGATAACCCTTTCACTATGTCGGAAAACTCCTGTATACTGTCAAATTTCTTATAAACACTTGCAAAGCGAATGTAGGCAACAACGTCAATCTTAGCAAGATGCTGCATAACCAATGAGCCAATTTCACGCGAACTAATCTCGCTTTTCGTTTTATTACGAGCGCTGTTCTCAATTTCATCGGCAATTTGATCAAGTTGCGACGGTGCAATATGACGCTTAGCACACGCAATTATCAACCCATGCATAAGTTTTGTTCGATCAAACACCTCTGATGAATTATCAGCCTTAATGACCATAAGCGGACAGTCGGTCATGCGTTCGTAGGTTGTAAAACGATGACCACACGCAAGGCACTCACGGCGCCGACGTATAGAGCTATTATCTTCTGAGGGCCGAGAGTCAATGACCTTTGACTCCAAATTGCCACACGCTGTACAACGCATACGACTCCTTTAACATGGACTGATGCTTATACGGAAGACAGGTTCTTACTAGCACCATCTGTTTTCCCTTCTGTCATAGCATAACACGAAACAGGACGCTTACTGAATGATATTACAGACCTTCTCCTACATGCTTAATTTATTGCATAAGCGCAATGTACAACGAAGCTCCGCTTGCAAGTAAAAACGCTAAACCCCACCATTTGCTTGCAGCATCAAAACCGTGATCAAACGGTATTCCTCGAGCATCATTGTAAATAAGATCGTACAATACAACGCTTTTGTCAGACAAGCGTTTACCGGTACGCGACACGCTCTGTTTAAGCTGCATGCAAGCTCGTTTCATAGCAGCCGCTAAAGCTGTACTTGCAGACAACATGCAACGTTGCAATGCACGTCCGCTCTGCGTTGGCGCGCCTACATACTGCTGGTGTTGAAGTTCATTATGAATAGATGTATCAGCTTTAGTGCTCATGGTATAAAGCTTTGTTGACGAAGAAGAGGCGATGTTATAATATGAAATACGCTTATCGAACACTTGTTCATAGGTAGGTATAACATTGAAAGGTACAATAAGATGTATGCGCGCACGATTGTGCGTTCCGTTCGTTTGTTTTACATGACGATACTGCAGATAAGAAGCTGTTTTCTTGCTTGCTTTAAGAGCGCTTGTACCATAGGTTAAGGTTTTTTCAGAATTTCTCATTTTTCTTACCGTTTCTCTCTTGCATAGAACCTTTGTTCGATATTATAATAAGTCGCAGCAGAATTGTTGTCAAACACTTTTTCGAAAAAAATGAAAGGAGTTTAGATGTTTCCCATAAAGCCTATAACGAAGAAGCAAAAGGTTGTCCTTGAGTGCATTGCGAAATACTACGCTTCTAAAGGCTATGTACCATCGGTGCGCGAAATATGCGATTTTGTGCATTTATCGTCGCCGTCAACTGTGCATTCTCATATCGACAGTCTTGAGCAAAAAGGATATTTGCAACGCGATCGATTTAAGTCACGCTCTTTTTCGCTGACACGCAAAGCGTGGGAAGATCTTGGCTACCGCTCCCCTCGCCGACCTGGGTTTTTACCTACCGACGTAGTGACTATTCCTTTAGTTGGCGAAGTTGCTGCAGGCACTCCTATTCTTGCGGAAGAAAATATTACCGACCGTATTTCAATGCCAATTGAAATTGTTGGGGATGCCCCATCATTTATGCTTACCGTACGGGGGGAAAGCATGATAGAAGCAGGCATTAACAATGGCGATTACGTGGTTGTAAAAGAGCAAAAAGTAGCCAATAACGGTGAAATTGTAGTTGCGCTTATCGATGACGGTGCAACAGTTAAACGCTTCTTTAGGGAACCCGATTGCATTCGTTTGCAGCCTGAAAATAGCGCTATGGACCCCATTTTGACGCGTGATTGTACCATTCTCGGAAAAGTGGTTGCTGTATTTAGGCGCGTCTACTAAGCGAACTTGCGACCAGGCACCATGCGTGTATAGTGCTGTAGAGGCGGGTACGGAAACGAGCCCAAGAATGTCTTCATATTCGGGAGCGGGAACGGACAGCGGCGTATGGCTGAGGAACAGTGCAGCGGGAACGGACAGCGGCGTATGGCTGAGGAACAGTGCGACGCAAGTTTGCAGGGCGTTGGGAGCGACTGAGAAACAACATAACGTGTGGACATACGTGCATTTGTACCTTTGCATGACCAAGCGACGTAAACCTATGCAAGTATGAGCTTGCGGAATGAACAGCTGTGGATGTAGCTCCGCATCAAAGAATACTGCACGCTAAAATTGCACGCGAAATTCGCTGCCTTGATTCAATGCGCTTACGACGTCAATATGCGCTGAGTGAATATCGGCAATATGCTTCACTATGGCAAGCCCTAAGCCTGTTCCGCCGGTTTGACGTGAACGTCCTTTGTCGACGCGGTAAAAGCGCTCGAAAATATGTGCTTGTTGATCAGCTGAAATACCGATGCCCGTATCCTTTACGATAAGCGTGGGACGCCCTTCTGTGCGCTGTACACAGACGCGCACGGTTCCACCAGCTTTATTGTAGGTAATAGCGTTTTGGATGAGATTTTCTATCATCTCACGCAACAAATTGGCATCGCCTGTAACAAAAAGCGCATCTCCTTCGCAGTTCAGCGTAATATTTTTGCTACTTGCAAAGCTCTCAAGCGTATTGCACGCTTCACGCGCAAGGCAGTACAGGTCAACGTTTTCAAAATGATGAGGCAGCTCCTGATGATCAAGCTCGGACAGCTGAATAATATCGCATACCAGCGTGAGTAAACGAGCGGCACTTTTACGAATCTGAGCAGCTAGTCGCTGTGTTTCTGACTGTGTAACGATGTTGTTTTCTATAAGTTCGGCATATCCACTAATAGCCGTAATAGGAGTTTTTAATTCATGCGTTACATTTGCAGTAAAATCTTGACGACTGGTAGCAGCAGACAGAATTTTTTCGTGTTGCGTGCGCAGCATCTGCATAACAGGTTCAAGCTCTTTATAGCGCGCCTTATGCAAAGCATTATCGTAATTTTGTGCAACAGCGGTAAGTGGTTTAAGCAATTCGCGCGTAAGCACGTTCCCCAGCAAAACACACACGACAAAAATCAACAGCAATATACCAACAATTATCGGGATAATGCTCACGAAAACATCACGCAGCGTTTGAATGTGCATTGACACGCGCACAATAGTGCCATTATCAAGAGCAACAGCATAGTAATACGTGTCATACTGCGATGTTTGTGAGCGCCGCGTACTTGAACCTTCTCCCGTTTTAAGCGCTTGCTGTATCTCAGGCCGGTTAAGGTGATTCTGCATTTCAAATTCGTTGGTGTCGTTATCGAACAGCACGTCCCCATTAGCGTTTATCCAGGTAAGACGCAGTGCATCGTCGTCAAGCGAACCATACATGGCACTCACATGTGACGTGTCGTGCGGATTAGTAAACGCAGCACTTTTACGTATAAGATGCGCGTCTGTTGTGACTTCATTTTTAATTTGCGCAAAACACACCTGGTAAAAAACAAGCGTCAATGCAATTGCGCTGGTAATAAGCGCAATGCAAGAAATAAGCGCAAGATGAAGAATAATTTTTCGTTTCACACGTGTCCTTACTGCCTCTGTTCCACGTCATAGTGAATCGGGCTTACGCAAGCAATACCCAACGCCACGCACGGTTTGTATATAACACGACGCATGCCCTAATTTTTGGCGCAAGGTTTTTATGTGCATATCAACAGTGCGGCTTTCGCCTTCAAAATCAAAACCCCACACCGCTTGCATAAGCGCATCACGTGTTAAAACAAGCGATTCGTGGATCATCAAATAACGCAAGATATCATATTCTTTAAGCGTAAGCGCTACGTGCTTGCCTTCCACATTAACGCTATGACGTGCATTATCAAGCGTTATGATACCAACGGTATACTGTTCGTGTGCATTTTCATCGTGCTGAGAGCGCCGCAGCACCGCGCGCATACGCGACAATAATTCCATTACAGAAAACGGTTTGCAGATATAATCATCAGCGCCGTTATCTAAACCGCGAATCATATCAATTTCCGCTGTTTTAGCGGTAAGCATGATAATGGGAATATGTGCTGTTTGCGGGCGGGCACGCAATTCGCGCGTAATAGCATAGCCGTCATTATCGGGAAGCATGATGTCAAGAAGCACTAAATTCGGCACACGTTCCTGCAAAGCAGCAAAAAAATCGGCAGCGCACGTAAAGGCTTCAACATCATAGTTGCTATTTTTAAGCGCGATGGTTTCAATTTCTTGGATGCTAAGATCATCTTCAACTATATAGACAAGCTCCATGTGACGCTCCCCTTGCACCAAGACGCGCTGTGCATATCAAAACTGCCGAAACAAGTACCAATCCAAGTACTGAACCTACGCACTGAATGCAGTATACCAAATGCCTTTAGCCAAAACGTCCCGAAACATAATCGGCGCATCGTTTATCGCGCGGCGCATGAAATACCTCGTAGGTAGTTCCGGCTTCAACCAGCTCTCCTAAAAGAAAAAATGCTGTTGTGTCGGAAATACGCGCCGCCTGCTGCATGTTATGCGTAACAATGACCACCGTATACTGCTCTTTAAGCTGCATGATCAACTCTTCAATTTTAGCCATTGAAAGCGGGTCAAGCGCGCTGGTGGGCTCGTCCATTAAAAGTACGTCAGGCTCAACCGCAAGAGCACGCGCGATGCATAAACGTTGTTGTTGGCCTCCCGATAAACCGAGCGCACAGCTTTTAAGCCTGTCTTTCACTTCGTCAAAAATGGCAGCGCTTACAAGGCTTTTTTCGACAATGACGTCAAGGTCGGCCTTGCGCTTAATACCATGGAGGCGCGGTCCATACGCTACATTATCGTAGATGCTTAAGGGGAAAGGGTTTGCTTGCTGAAAAACCATCCCGACGCGTTTGCGCAGAAGCGCGGTATTTACCTGCGGCGCGTAAATATCCTGTCCGTCTAACAGCACCTTGCCGCTTACTTTTGTGCGAGGCACTAAATCATTCATCCTGTTCAGACAGCGCAAAAACGAACTTTTTCCACAGCCGGAGGGTCCAATAAGCGCAAGCGTAGCATGGCGTTTAATGTCAAGCGATATATCTTTCAGCGCGTGCGTCGTGTCGTAATATAAATTCATGTGCTGTATATGAAATGCACTATCAGATGTCATGAGCAGCCTTTCTTCTGAATTGAAAAACGAGAAATGATAAAACGTGTAAGCGTGTTGATAATAAATGTTATTACTAGTAAAAGTAACGCGATGCCGAACGCGGTTTTGAAATCACCTTTGCTAGTTGCGCTTAAATACAGCTGCACGGTAAGCGTTCCGCCCGAGTCAAAAATTTTGAACAGGTAGTCGCTAAGCTGGTGCGGAAGCATGCCTGCACTGCCGGCAGTAAACAGCAGCGCTGCCGATTCAGCAACGATACGCCCCAGTGCCAACACAATGCCCGTTATAATCGCTGGCGTTGCAGACGGCAAAACTACTGTTCGCGTTGTATACCATACCCCCGCACCAAGACTTAAAGCACCTTGTCGGTATCCGCAAGGAACAGATTTAAGTGCTTCATGCGTATTGCACACAATTAAGGGCAATATCATTAAGCAAAGCGTTAAAGCGCCACATAAAAGGCTATATCCCAGGCCAAGCGTTTGCCCAAAACAAAGCATGCCAAACAAGCCGAAAATAATTGAAGGGATGCCCGCAAGCACCTGAAGTGCGCATTCAATAACCGCTACCACATGGGAGTTGCGCGCGTATTCGTTGAGATACACTGCAGCACCGACACCCAAAGGAGTTGCTATGAGCAGCGTTAATATAACAATGAGTATAGTATTTACGGTATTGCCAGCAATTCCAACAATACCTTTGCGAAATGACGATACACTCGTAAGAAATTCAACGGTAATGGCTGGTAAACCGGAAGAACATACCGCAATAATAATTGCGCCAAGCAGCACAACCGAGCACAGGACAGCAGCTCCAAGCACGGCATATATCAGCTTCTCGCGAGCCTTTTGGACCATAGATTTGCTCCATACCTTAGGCAGCATAAACCCTCTTTTTCCTGCGCATAAAAGCTAACAGTACATTTATGGCAATGATGAACAGATACAACACTAAACCAACAGCAAACAGCGCTTCTCGATGGAGCCCTTGCGCATAACCCATCTCGCTTACCAACTGGGTAGTAAGCAGACGAACCGAATCGAACGGAAGCGGCATTTGCACTACCCCACCAGCAACCATACTGATTGCCATTGCTTCTCCTAAGGCACGCCCAATAGCTAGTATAATGCCTGTACAGATACCTGATTTTGCAGCTGGAAGAACAATTTTGAAGATCGTTTGCAAACGCGTTGCGCCAAGCGCGTAGGATGCGTTGCGTAAATTATCTGAAACTGCCTGCAAAGCCGTAACGCTTACGCTTACCATCGTTGGCAAAATCATTACAACAAGCACACACACGCAGGCAAGCATATTTGAGCCGCCACTAAAGTTGTGTGTGGTGCTGCCAGCAAATAATACTTTTTCAAACGAATAAAGAAGTGGGCATATATAAACCATTCCAAGCAAGCCATAAATAACAGAAGGAATGCCAGCTAAAAGTTCAATTGCAGATGAAACAATACGTGAAAGCGGTGCTGGGGCAATTTCTGTAAGAAAAAGCGATGTTAAAATGCTCAGGGGCAAACCAATAGCTACGCTGCATGCCGCTGCAAACAGCGACGCAGCAATAATGTATAAGATACCAAATGATGGTACGTGTGCTGTGGGTGCCCAAATGGTGTTAGCTACCATATTCCCAACGCCGATACGTAAAAGGGCAGGTAAACCGCTTATGATGCAATACGCACTTATAGAGATTACGGCAAGAAGCGCTACACACGCGCACGCAGCACACACGTAGCGCGCTATAAGCTCATGAACTGATGTGCGCAAAGAGAGGTTCATGGGCATCACCTATGCTGCGCCACTTGGTAAAATTAAGCCAGATGCTTTTATAATTTCTTTGCCTTCTTGAGAGTTTATATAGTTAAACCACTCTTGCACAAGAGGCGTTTGTGAAGCTATTTCTCCCTTTGTTGCCATAATAAAGGGACGCACCAAAGAATAACGTTTTTGCGCTATCGCATCACTTGTAGGCTGTACACCATCAAGTGCTACCGCATGAACACGATCATTCATTACATCAAGAGATATATATCCAATTCCACCAGGTGTTGCTGCAACTTTTGCAAGGACTGCCCCCGTAGAATCAAGCTCTTGTGCGTAGCGAGCACTATCTTTAAGCGACAGCAATTCTTCAAACGCGCTGCGTGAACCCGAGCCATTCTCACGTCCTATCGCAATGATAGATTCCTCTGAACCACCGCAGTCTTTCCATGAGCGAATTTGACCTTTGTAAATAGATTTCAACTGCTCGGTAGTTAACGAAGTAATAGGATTAGCGGGGTTCAATATTATAGCCAGTGCATCAATAGCAATAACATTTGGAAGAAGTCCAGCTTGAAGTTCTGCTGCTTTAAGTTCACGAGAACTGTTAGCAATATCGCATCGTTTTGCATTCAGCGCTTCAATACCTGCGCTTGACCCCGTGTATTCCACCGAAACGCGTACATTGGGAAATTTTTCCATAAATGTTTCGCGCAGCGCTTCACACACCTTTTGCATAGAGGTAGAACCTGCTAGACTAAGCGAGCCGCGCAGATTTTTCTGAGACGAATCATGAGCAGCGTCCGTAGTGCTTGTACCTGCATGTGAACAAGCGCTTAAGGTCAGGAGCGCAGCACCACCCGCTGCAGCAAGAAACGCCCGTCGTGTAAGATTTTTCGTTTCACTGCTGGTTAGTTCGTTTGTTACCTTCAATGACCATTCATCTCCTTTTTATTGGCGTTTTTGTTAGAGCATGTTTATGCTCTACGACTATGCTAAAAAATGGATGTAAGAAGGAGTGGTGGTATTGAGTAAAATTTGTGTAAAGAGAAATGTGTGTAAAAATGGCACACAGCCAGCGTAGGTTCTCTACATCTGGCTGTGCAATACAAAATTTATGAAGAACGTAAGCAAGCTGCAGTTTTTAGCACGCTTAAGCAATGCTGTACGGCGTGCGTCACCGGCCGGCGTTTTGCAGCACCCGCCATGGCGGCACGCATTCGCGATGAAAGCGCTGGTTGCGAACACGCCGCAAGGCACTACAACAGCGACTTCATGCGATCGAGCGCTTCTACAAGACGGTCATCAGGTGTTGTAAGCGACATTCTAAAGAAGCCTTCTCCATCAGGGCCGTAGCCATTACCTGGCGTAATAATAACATGAGCGCGTTCGAGTACTTTCGTTGCGAACGATTCAGAGGTTTCACCTGCAGGAACGGGAGCCCAAATGTAGATAGATGCCTTTGATGGTGTAAGCGAAATACCCAAATCGGCAAGCGTTGAAAGTACTAAATCACGGCGTTTTTGATACAGTTTAGAAATCGAGCGGCAGAAGCTTAAATCGCTGGTAAGAGCAACAGCAGCAGCTTCTTGTGTCGCGGTAAATTGACCCGAATCCATGTTGTTTTTAACGGTGCCCAGTGCTTTTATTGCCTGTGCATTGCCAACAGCAAACGCGATACGCCAACCAGTCATGTTAAACGACTTCGACAGCGAGAAAAACTCAATGCAGCATTCCTTCGCGCGCGGACGCTGCAAAATAGATGGAGCAACGTAATCATCAAAACAAATATCGCAATACGCGTTATCGTGGCACAGCAAAATATCGTGCTTAATACAGAAATCAATTGCCTTGTCGAAATACTCAACAGGCGCAACAGCACCCGTTGGATTGTTAGGATAGCCTAAAAACATAATCTTTGCTTTTTTGAGAACATCTTCAGGAATATGATCAAAATCGGCAAGAAAATGATTGCCGGCATTCGTGGGCATGAAGTACGTGTTTGCGTTGTTAAGCACTGCTCCACCCGAATACACGGGATAGCAAATTGATGGTGCTAACACATATTCACCAGGATCAACAAAGGCCGTGTGCAAATGTGCAAGCCCTTCCTTCGATCCGATAAGCGCAAGCGCTTCAGTTTTTGGATCAATCGTCACGTCAAAACGGTTCTTCATATAGGTAGCTACTGCTTCGCGATAGTGCAAAGAGCCTGCATAATCGGGGTATTGGTGGTTTTTCGGATCATGAATAGCACGCTGCATTGCCTCTACTACAAAATCGGGAGTTGGCGTATCGGGATCGCCTATGCCAAGCGAAATAACGTCTATACCCTTTTCTGTAAGGGCAGCTTTTTTCTCATCGATGCGGGCAAATAAATACGGGGGCAAATTGTTCAAGCACGATGCTCGTCTCATGATACTTCCTCTCAATTAAAGTAGATGAATAGTTCCGCTGTAAACCTGCGTTGCAGGGCCTTGCATATATACAACACCTGATGGATCCCACGAAATATGGAGAACGCCACCACGCAGATGAACGTCAACTTCCTGTTCGGTGTATCCTGCTATTACGCTGGCAACACCAACAGCGCACGCTCCTGTGCCGCATGCAAGCGTTTCACCGCACCCGCGCTCAAACACGCGCATGGACACACTTCCCTGCTGAGCGCGCGAAACATCAACGAACTCGATGTTTGCATGCTGAGGGAACGCGGCGTGAGATTCAAAGAACGCACCAACGCTGTCAACGCGCAATGTTTCAAGGCACTTGTTCTGCGGATCGCTAAAAGCGCTGTCGTAAAGCTCGTTCCACGAAGTGACAAAACAAACCGCGTGCGGATTTCCCATAGAAACGCACGTAAACGTAAAGTTTCCAAACGGCGATTTCAGCAAAACATCGGCAACAACATCGATTGCGCAGGCTGAACCAGTGCGCTCAAAACGGCGGCTTGGATGCAAAATCGTGGGAATTTTCTGGGCATCAAGCTGGGCTTTCCCCATATTCACGCAGCAGCTTTCAAAACACTTGCGTGCATCGTAGTGGACGTCGACGTCTTTTATGCCGGCGCGGGTATCGATAGCGAAATGCGTGCATGATGTATCGATGTAGCTATTATCGATAAGCCAACGCGCTGTGCAACGCAAACCGTTGCCGCACATTTCAGCAAGGCTCCCATCAGCGTTGATGTAATTCATAAAGGCGGCAGTGTTAGATGTTTTTCCAGGTTCCACCAAAATAACACCATCTGCGCCAACGCCGAAGTGGCGATCACATAAAAAAGAAACGTGATCTTTGGTAAGGGAAAGCGCCGAGTTCATGTTGTCGATCATGACAAAATCGTTTCCCAAACCATGGTACTTTTGAAACGAAAGCTCCATTGAACACCTTTCTGTTAGCTTATTGGTAGTGTAGCGCATTTTGCTTGTATGAATGCGCACGCTTCGTCACTATTAACAGTATCGTAATCGATCCACTGTATGCGTCTGTCCTGGCGAAAGTAGGTGCGCTGACGCTTCGCGTAGCGGTGCGTGGCAGTTTTCATTGCCTCGCGCGCACGCTCAAGGCTGATAGTTCCGTCCAAATACGCAACAACTTCCTTGTAGCCGATGGCGCTTGGAGCGCACAGTCCATTGCGAAATCCCTGGTGAAGAAGGCCTTCTACCTCGTGCACAAAGCCCTGCTGGAACATTGCATCGATGCGTGCATCGATGCGTTTGCGTAGCACATCAGGCGATACGCGTAAGCCAAACAAAACAGCAGGAACGTAAGGTTCAATGTGCTTGAGCGCATCTTTTCGCACAGCATAGGATTCTCCCTGTTCGTGCAGTTCAAGCGCTCGAATGATGCGCTTAGTGTCGTTGACGGGGATAATGTGTGCACTGGCGCTGTCAAGCGCCTGCAAGGTGTGCCACAAAGCTTGCGCGCCTTCCTTTGCAAGAAATCCCTGGTAGAACTCACGAACTTCGTTGTGTTCCTGCTCGCCTTCTGCAAAGTTGAATGCATCGATTGCAGCACGGATATAAAAGCCCGTACCGCCGCATAAAATTGAACGCTTGTGCTGGGCGGAAAGCTGCGTAAAAACGCGGCGCGCGTCGCGTTGAAACAGGGCAGCTGAATAGGACGCTCCTGGATCAACAATGTCAAGCAAATGATGCTTAACAAGGCGCTCATCAAGTGTTACTTTGCCCGTTCCAATATCCATGCCACGATAGATTTGCATAGAATCGGCGTTGATCACTTCCCCACGTATGCGCAGCGCAAGCTGTTGAGCAAGATCCGACTTGCCCGATGCCGTAGGCCCAAGAATTACAATGACCGGTTCATGGGCGCTTGGCATAGTGTTAGAGCTTGAGGTGTGGTGTACTGTCATAACAAACGCTCATGCTCCTTTCAATAAACCATGCGCTGCGTGCGATGCTGAAACGCCAGCTATTAAGCCGAACCACCAGGCTATTCGCCAATCAAGTGCCCTTTCAAGTACCACGTTTTTGCTTCGTCGATGTGCACATTCACAATAGTACCAAGAAAATCATCAAGTGTTTTGTTCTCTGGCAGTGGAAAATGAGTTGTATGGTTGTGAGGCGTTTTGCCAACAAGCATTCGCTCGTCGCGCTTCGAAGTACCTTCAACTAAAACCAGCTGGTCAGTATCCTGCGCTGTTTGATTGCTTGCGTGCGCACCACGCGCCACCGCTTCAAGCAAGCGATCAAAGCGCGCATGGATTACGTCGTGAGGCGTCGGATCATCCCAGCGTGCAGCAGGTGTTCCTTCGCGTTTTGAGTAAATAAAGCTGAACACTTGGTTGTATTTCATTTCATCGATAAGATCGTACGTTGCTTGAAAATCTTCTTCTGTTTCGCCTGGAAAACCCACAATAATATCCGTTGAAAGCGCAATGCCGGGGCACGCTTGCTTTACTTTAGTAATAAGCTCGCGATAATGCTCGATGGTATAGCTGCGATTCATGCGTTTAAGAACGCGATTCGAGCCCGATTGCGCAGGTAAATGCAAGTACGGCATCAAGTTTTCCAAATGCGCAAACTTATCGATGACGCCATCCGTCAAATCTTTTGGATGACTGGTAGCAAAGCGCAAGCGCTCGATGCCTGTTTGCGCAACCGCTTCTAAAATGTCATCAAAGCGCGGCTTGCCGTATAAATCGCGCCCGTACGAGTTGACATTTTGCCCCAGCAGCGTAATCTCCTTCACTCCGGCATCAACGTAGTGCTGCGCTTCTTTTACGATATCTTCCATTGCGCGCGAGCGTTCTTTGCCGCGAACATGAGGAACAATGCAATACGTGCAGTAATTGTTGCAGCCAACGGTAATGGGAAGCCATGCTGCCCAAAAATGTTCGCGCGTTGTGGGCAATGTTGAAGAAAAGTCATCGGAGGTTTTAAGGATTTCGCCTTGTTGGGTGCCTTCGTTATACGATGCAAGCAGCAAGGTTGGAAGCGAAGCGAGGTTTTGCGTGCCAAACACTACATTGAGATGCGGAAGCGCTTCAAACAGCTTTTCGCCATCACGCTGACCAATGCAGCCTCCAACTGCAACGATGCGCTTGTGCAAGGGCGAGCCTTCACGCATGGGAAGATTTTTCATCGATGCCACTTGACCATACAAGCGCACGTCAGCAGCCTCGCGAACGCAACATGTCATAAAGATAACAACGTCGGCCTGTTCGATAGTATCAACGGCCGTTGCACCCATGTTCTCTAAAACGCCATAAACGCGCTCGGAGTCGTGCTTGTTCATTTGGCAGCCATACGTTTGAACATGAAACGTTAAATCCATAAATGGTGTTTGTGAATGAGGCATACGATAAAATCCTTACAATAACGGGTTACTAACAGGGTTACAACAAGCTTGTTTGTGTATTTGACGTGCAACTTAGAGCGGTTTCAGACGCATCGCGCAAAGGGATGCTGATGCGTAATTCATTTTTTGCGCACTGCACATGAATGGGCGGTTGTTCAAACACATAGTAGCGCTGCGCAAGCTGGGCAAAACTGGATGCCACCTGCGCCTGGAAGTCGTGTAAATCGGCCTTGTCAAAGCTTACTACGCGACCAAGCGCCTGCGGGCGGCAAACGATGCGGGTGGCATTGCTCGATGATGCTGCGTGTTCATGGGCGTGCGTAGCAGTGCTGGTTGCGTTCGAAAACCTTGGTGCTTGACTGCTTGATTGGTGAGTGCTGGGTGCGGAGATTATGGGTGTTTCTGCAGGTGAAGCGTTGGGTGCGGTGTCGGCGGTTGCAAAGCTGGCGGCGCTGGGAGCATCGATAAGCGCTAAGGCACGTTGCAAGATATCGCTTTGAGGTGTAAGCGTGCCATCAAATACGCGCCTTGCTGTGCGAAGTGACACGTCAAACCCATAAGCTTGTGCGTTTGCATGAAGCGAAGAGACGCTTTTAGCTTGCGCAAGTGAAGCGATAAGTGCAGATGGCACCGCTGCTTGTGGATTATCGCCGCACGGCGTAGGCGTTTGTTCGTTGGTGTTCGTGTGCGGAAACGCGTGTGCATATACGTGATAGATTGTGGTAAGCGTTTCAGTTGGCGTTCCTACGAAAATGCGGCATTGCGGCTGCGCGTAGAGCGCAAATTCTAAACAGCTACGATATATGTTGCGAGCGCCGCGCACATGAAGGGAACCGTTGCGGTATTCAAGGGTAGGAAAGCTTGATTGATCTGCCTTTTCTTTGATGTCGTGGAGGTTGCACTGTACTGCTATCACACTACCCGCTTGTAGCTTCGATGCTACAACGCGTGCGCTTTCCGCGCGCTGAGCAATGCTAAAAAGCGCCATTCCACGTCCATGCATCCCCCATGGATCACCGTGAAAACTTGTTTGCTTGCTGGTAACACGCGGTTCAAAAATACGGCTCCACAGCTGTTTTGGAATACCACGTCCATCATCAAGCACCAGCAAGGAACGCATATTGTTCGCGCTGCTTACTGCAACAAAAATGTTGTGAGCACCCGCGTCATAAGCATTGCGTAACAGCTCAAGCACGATATCTTCTGTGCTGCGAATGTCTTGCTGAGCTTGGCGTACGTGCGCTTCATTAACTGAAAGACGCACGTATCCTTGCCCTAAATCTTCTTCGATAGCAGGCGCACCTGTTGAAGCAGTATGCAACACATCCGCAGATGCCATCTTATTTCGCAACTCCAACCGCTCTGCTCTCACGAATAACAACTACTTTTACTTGGCCTGGATATTGCATTTCATTTTCAACGCGTTGAGCAATATCGTGCGCAAGCACAACCGTCTGATCTTCGCTTACCTGAGCAGGCTCAACCATAACGCGCACTTCACGGCCCGCTTGAATGGCGTATGTTCGGTTAACACCTTCATACGAATTAGCAATTTCTTCAAGTTTCTCTAAGCGCTTCACATAAGCTTCCATAGTTTCACGACGCGCACCTGGTCGAGCAGCGGAAATAGCATCGGCAGCTTGCACGAGAACATCCAACACCGTATCGGGCTCAATTTCATTATGATGCGCTTCAATAGCATGAACGATGTTGTCTTTTTCGCCAAAGCGGCGCGCTAACTCGCCACCAAGTATCGCGTGTGAGCCTTCTTGTTCCCTGTCGATAGCTTTGCCGATATCGTGCAATAAGCCGGCACGGCGCGCATTCGTAGGATCAAGACCCAGCTCAGATGCCAAAATGCCACAGAGGAATGACACTTCAAGTGAATGGTTTAACACGTTTTGACCATATGACGTGCGATAGCGCAATTTACCAAGCGTATGCACCAGCTCGGGATGCATGTCGTGAATACCAACATCGAAAACCGCCTGCTCGCCTGCTTCAATAACGCGCTCATTTACCAACTTTTGTGCTTTTTCGTACGTCTCTTCAATGCGCGCAGGATGAATACGGCCATCTGCAATAAGCATATCCATCGTTACCCGTCCAATTTCGCGACGTACTGGCTCAAAGCAAGAAATAGTAACGCACTCTGGCGTATCATCAATAATTAAATTCGTGCCGGTAAGCGTTTCAAATGCTCGAATATTGCGGCCTTCACGTCCAATAATTCTACCTTTAACATCATCTGATGGTATGTGAATAATTGATACGGTGTTTTCAACGGTGTGTTCAGCCGCCATGCGCTGGATGGCCACACTTAAAATAGCGCGTGCTTGCTTGTCGGCTTCCAGTTTCGCTTGTTCTTCGGCATTGCGAATAATTTGAGCGCTTTCATGAGCCACGTCATTTTTCAGCGACGCTAAAAGCTCCTCTTTAGCTTGTTGAGCACTCATGCCAGCAATGTCAACCAAGCGCTGTTCAACTTCTTCTTGCACTTTATCTAAGTCGTTTTTACGCTTGTCAAGCGAACGCTGTGTTGCTGATATTTGATGCTCGCGCTCATCAAGAGAATCACCTCGTCTATCAAGCGATTCTTCGCGCTGGGCAATACGCATTTCTGCTTCGCGTATATCCTGCTGACGTTCACGGCGCTCGTCTTCAATTTGCGCACGCAAACGGAACGCTTCATCTTTGGCTTCAATTTCAGCATCGCGTTTTATGGAAGCAGCTTCCCGTTTAATAGAATCGGCATCTTTCTTAGCGCTGTTAATGATGTCTTCCGCTTCACTTTTAATGCCCTGCGCTTGTTGGTGTGCTTGTTGTATGATATTAGCTGCTTCATCTGCCTGCTGTTTGTTCTTAGCGTTATGGATAACAGTCAACACAAGCGTACCGAAGGCAATTCCAATAATGATGCATACAATACCAATAACAAATTGTAAAAGCATCAAAAACCCTCCCGTTCAGATTCAAAAGTAAAAAACAAGTACAATAAACCATAAGGTAATGAGAGCTTATACACTCAAGATTTTGCTATTCATTTATCGTAATATCAATAAACCCATAGGGCATAAATTCTCATGTGCTCTATTGTACCGATAAGTACGCTCAATGCCTAGAACAATACCAAGAATCGCTGAAAAGAATTGAACTTTTCTATAATCACGCCTGTTTGCAAAGCGCTACGAGCACTACCCGCGCGGATCTGTGGGAGCATAGGTATCTTCGTACCATTTCGATACGCGATACGCAATATCGTTTGAGTAGCCACTTGCGATAAGCTTGCGAAAGGCAGCTTGACGTTTATTTTTGGCATAAAAATGCTGCGTTGCTAACAGACGTTGCGCGCGCTGTTCTTCAGAACACGCTGTGCTGCCTTCGCTATCTATAAGCTGGTCAACATCAATATGCTCCAGCTGATGCTTGCTTAACTCGCGTTTAATGCCCGCTATTGCCTTACCTTGTTCCATACGACTTTTTACGAGCATTTCTGCAAAGCGCGTATCATCCACAATGCCACACGTGCACGCATAATCGAGTGCAGCATCAACATCGTGAATGCTGTTTCCATCTTTCAAAAGGCGTTGACGCAATTCACAACACGATCGCTCGCGATAGCTTGCTAAGCGTACAATTTTGTCGAAAAGAGTACGCTGATCTGCTGATAAAGAATCAAGCGGGCGTTGTGAATCGCACAAAATATGCAAATCTTTCACGCGTTTTGCAGCAGCATTATTCACAACGCTTGCGTCAAGTTTGTTGTGCTTGGTAGACATGTTTATTCCCCAAATAAACGCGCAGTTCACACCCTACTTTTTGCTGGACTTCCCTTCAGGTTTAGCGCTCGCTTTCGTAACGAGAGGTATCTGGTAAAATTCGCGCACTTTCGTCTCAATTTCATCGCGCAGTTGAGGATTGGCTTGTAAGGTATCTTTCGCCGCATCACGGCCCTGACCAAGACGTTCTTCACCATAGGTGTACCACGAGCCACTTCTGCTAACAATTTTAGCTTCAGTTGCCATATCAAGAATACAGCCTTCTTTTGAAAAACCTTCGCCGTAAATAAGATCGATGTCAGCTTGTCGAAACGGCGGCGCTACTTTATTTTTTACGATTTTTACGCGCACGCGGTTACCATACGGCTCTCCGTTTTTCTTGAGTGTTTCAACACGACGAATATCAATACGAATACTTGCAAAGAACTTTAAGGCGCGACCACCGGTTGTTGTTTCAGGATTGCCAAACATAACGCCAATTTTTTCACGCAACTGATTAATGAAAATGCACGTAGTGTCTGATTTTGACAGTGAACCTGCTAGTTTGCGCAAGGCTTGCGACATAAGACGAGCTTGCAGGCCTACCGTAGTGGCGCCCATTTCGCCTTCGATTTCAGCACGCGGCACTAAAGCAGCAACGGAGTCGACAATAATGCAGTCGAAAGCGCCAGAATGAACTAATCGATCGCAAATTTCAA
>CAMPNZ010000019.1 GCA_946892075.1 uncultured Coriobacteriales bacterium | reverse complement strand
CGTTCCCAACGTAAGCATCGATCTTATGTGCGGAATACCTGGTCAAAGCACTCATTCGTTCACGCAAAGCCTGGAGCGCGCCATCGATTTGAACGTCACTCATGTAAGCGTGTATCCTTTGAGTATAGAAGACAACACGCCTTTTGCAGCGCGCGTAGAACAAGGACGTATGCCTGATGTTGACGACGACGCTGCTGCAGAGCATATGCTGATTGCGCAAACCTTGTTAACACAGCACGGTTTTCACCGCTATGAAGTGGCAAGTTATGCACAGCGCGGTTTTGAGTGCCAGCACAATTGCGCTTATTGGACTGCACGCAGCTACCTGGGCTTAGGCGAGGGAAGTGTAAGCATGCAGCAAGGACCTTGGGGTCGCAAGCGTTTTTTGCAGGAAGCGCAGGAAGCGCGCGGGGAAGCGAACGAGCGTGTGTGCATCGATTCGCTTACGCTTGCCGAGCGCTACGCTGAGGATGCCATGCTGGGTATGCGCATGTCATGTGGTTTAAGTGACGTATTTGTGCAGCAAGCAAGCAGCGTTATTCCTCGCTTGCACGCAATTCTTAATGAACTTGCAGAACGTGGCTTGTGTGCGTACATCAACGGCCGCTTTGTTCCTACTGAGCGCGGCTGGTTGTGCGGCAACGAAATTTTTTGTGCGCTGCTTGACGCAAACGTTTCGTCATAGCATCCCGCACACGATGCCCTTCAAGCTGCTGCCCGCACCACCCGCAATGCCCGCACCCGCACACGCTGCGCCACCATCCGCGCCCGCACACGCTGCGCCACCATCCGCGCCCGCACCACCCGCAATGCGCGCACCCGCACACGCCGCACCACCACCCGTACCGCACCACCTCTTCGCAAACGTAAGTTTTTAGGAGATTTTTAACTTCCTTAGCACTCGTCTTTGACAACTGCTAGAATAACAGTGCGTAACAAAGTAGGTACAAGGAAAGGAGGACAAGTGTTATCGGATAGACGTGCACGTGTTTTAGCGCTTCTTATTGAAGAGTATGTGTCATGGGCGCTTCCTGTGGGTTCGCGTACGCTCACGCAGCGTTACCGTTTGGGCGTAAGCCCAGCTACCGTTCGAAATGAACTTTCATTCCTTGAAGATGAGGGGTATATTTCGCAGCCACACACCTCTGCAGGACGCGTTCCTACCGATAGAGGATACCGTGCTTTTGTGAACAATCTTATTGCATCGGGTGTGCTTAATGAGTCGTCCGCTTCGCCTGCACTTATTCAAAACTTGAAAAACAAGGCACTTGAGCTGGACGAAAAGTTGGAATTAGCATCAAGCGCGTTAAGTAGCTTTACCGATTGCTTATCGGTGGTATACGAACCGAAAGCAGATCAATCACCCATACAGCAGCTGACGCTTGTTGCACTGAGTGATACGCATATTGTTGCCGTTGTTGTTACGAAAAACGGCAAAGTGCTGAACAAGCACATCGAATTGCCGCGCGCGTGTTCTTCGTCGGAACTTGGCCAGCTGCAAGAGCGCCTTAATTCCATTCTTGTGGGCCATACGTGCAGCGATTTCAAGAAAAGCGACATTCGTGCTTTGTATGAACAGGGGATACTTCGTTCTCAAAGCGAACGGCAGGTACTGGAGGCTGTGCTTTCATGCGTACACGATGAAAAAACAGCGCCCCGTTCGCACCGTGTTGGCATGACAAGTCTTGCAAAAAAGCCTGAATTTAGCGATACTGCTAGCATTGTGCCGCTGATGCAAATTCTTGAAAACGATACCGTCCTGTTTCAGATGCTTGACAATACTCAAGCGCCGTGCGCAAATACCCTGCACATCAGCATAGGAAGCGAAAACAAACAAGATGCGCTTTCGGGTGTGTCGGTGGTTACTGGGCGCTATGGAACGGGAGATAACGCAGGCGTTGTTGCTGTTATTGGGCCAACGCGCCTTGATTACAGTAAGGTAATCAAAGCGGTGCAAAGCGCCATTCAAGCGCTTAATGATGCACAATAGTATCGTAACGATAAATGGTGTGTATGCCGCAAGGTAAGCACCTTTTTTCCTAAGACGCGCCAATACAAAGGAGGCCGCTCGTTTATGGCAAAAGATCTGTATGAGATCCTGGGAGTAAATCGCGATGCATCAGAAAGCGAAATCAAGAAAGCGTTTCGCTCTAAAGCACGCAAATTGCACCCCGATGTTAATTCTTCGGAAGGCGCAGAAGAGCAGTTCAAAGAACTCAACGAAGCATACGACGTGTTGTCTGATTCCTCGAAGCGCCAGGCGTACGATCGTTTTGGCACTATTCCTGGATCGGCTGCCTCAGAGGGCGTCGGCTTTGGCGGCTTTGACGATATTTTTGGCGGCATGGGCGACATCTTTAGCACGTTTTTCAACGGTGGCATGAATGCGCAGCAGCGTCGTGAAGGGCGCGACATGGGCGTTGGCCTGCGCTTAACCTTAAAAGAAGTGGCGTGCGGCGTTAAAAAAGAAATCGTCTACGATCGTTTATCTCCTTGTCCGGAATGCAATGCAAGCGGTCTTGGCAAAAAAGGCAAGGAAGTTATGTGTCCTCATTGCAAGGGTACAGGGCGCGTTGTAAGTGTTCAGCGCACGTTTTTGGGCGATATGCAAACCACAAGCCCCTGCAAAGACTGTCGCGGATGCGGACGCATTATTGACAAGCCGTGTAGCGAATGCGATGGTCAGGGTCGTGTTCCCGATCGTCAAAAAGTTACGGTTGAAATTCCGGCTGGTATTCGTGATTCTCAGCAGCTGCGCTTAAGCGGTTTTGGCGAAGCGGGCTTGCGCGGCGCTCATCCGGGCGATTTGATTGTGACGTGCCGTATTGAAGATGATGCGCTCTTTGAGCGTGATGGCGATAATTTGCACGTGAAAACCAGCGTTACTATGGTGCAGGCAAGCCTGGGAAGCAAAATGTCTATTGAAGGTATTATGCCAGGTGAAGTTGTAAGCTTCAACGTTCCTGAAGGCTGCCAATACGGTCAAGTAGTGCGCGCAAAGGGCCACGGTATGCCTCGCTTTAGAAGTGATGCGCGCGGCGATTTGTTCATTCATATTGGCATTTCGATACCGAAAAAACTCGACAAAAAACAACGTGAGCTGCTTGAGAAATTTGCTGCATTGCGCAAAGAAACAATCAATGATTGTCGCTCTCCGCTTGAAAAATTGCGTGACGTGTTTAACTAGGAGCATGTGTGAAGTTTCACGTTATCAATCTGGGATGCAAGGTAAATAAGCTTGAATCAGACCAGCTTACTGCTCTTTTTTTGGCGCGGGGTGCGGAAATCTCTCAGCTTGATGATGCCGATTTGGTTGTCATCAATACCTGTACTGTTACCGGAGAAGCCGATAAAAAAGCTCGTAAAGCAACGCGAAGCGCTTTGCGCCACAATGCCGCTGCGCAGGTAGTTGTAACGGGATGTGCCAGTGCGCTTCACCCCTCAGAATTCTCTGAAATTGACACGCGCGTGCAGGTCATTCCCAAAGCATCGCTTATCGATGTGCTTGATAATCGCTATTTTTCTGCTGAACGCGCACTTGATGCTCCGACGTGCCCTTCAAGCGCTCCTGCTTTAGCGCGTCGTGTTGGCGAGCATTTTCGCACGCGCGTGAGTATCAAAATCCAAGATGGCTGCGATCATGCGTGCACGTTTTGTATCGTTCACGTTGCGCGTGGCAAAGCACGTTCGCGCAATGCCTACGATGTCATTGACGAGGTGCTCGACTACGCGCAAGCGGGCGTTCGCGAAATTGTTCTTACGGGTATCAATACCGGTTCGTATTGTTATGAAGGCATTACTCTTGCGCGCTTGCTTGAAAAATTGCTAGATTTAACAGCACATATGCACAGCGCTCACCAAGCACCGTTGCGTTTTCGCCTCTCAAGTGTTGAGCCGCAAAATATCGACGATGCACTTATCGACGTTATGGCGCAGCATGAAGGCCGCGTGTGCAGGCATTTGCATCTGCCTATGCAGTCGGGTTCAACGCGTATCTTGGAAGCGATGGAGCGTGATTATTCCATCGAAACGTATTTGAATCTTGTGGCGCGTTTGCGCGCGAAAATGCCATCGATTGCTCTATCAACCGATGTCATCGTGGGTTTTCCCGGTGAAACCGACGCCGACTTTGACGCCACCGTCCACGCAATTCGCACTGCTCAATTCTGCAAATTGCACGTGTTTCCCTATTCGGTACGCGCGGGTACGCCAGCTGCCTGCATGCCTCATCAGGTGCCTGAACCGCTGAAACGCCTGCGAGCAAGCATGCTGCGCGCCTTGTCTGACCAGCTGTTCGAAGCCGATTTCAACGCGCGCATCGGCACAAAAGAGCTGGTACTTGTTGAAAATGATACGGCGCTTACCGACAGCTACCACGAAATTGCGCGCCCGCTCCATTCCAACAAGGGCGATCTCATTCCTATTGTGTTGCGCGAGCAGTATAATAAGGTGCAAAAAAATTCGTACGTATAAGCACGTAATGCCTGCAAGGAGTGGTTATGGAAGTTCATATTTCGTGCAATCATCGAGGCGATGTGTTCGATTTTGTTGACGTTGAAGCGCTTGCGTTGTTCGCGATGAAGCAAGAACAGCTGCCCGATAACGCGGAAGTGTCCATCAGTTTTGTTGATAATGACACCATCCACGATTTGAACAAGCGCTATCGCGGTATTGACAGGCCTACCGATGTGTTGTCGTTTGAATGTGACGCGCAAGATCCGTCAGGCGATTTTGGCCCGACTGACGAGGTGTTTGAGCTGGGTGATGTTGTTATCGCCCCCGATGTGTGTTTCGAGCAAACGAAAGAATACGGCACCACGTTTACTGACGAGCTGAGCTTGCTGATTGTGCATGGATTGCTGCATTTGTGCGGCTATGACCATATGCAAGAAGACGAAGCTCTTGTTATGGAACAGCGTGAGCGCGATATCTTGTCCGATTTCTACAAGCGGCCGTTTATTCGGTAGCGAGCGGCAAAAGAGCGCTATGAGCACGCCTGCAACACAGCAAGAAAAACCTGGTGAAACGCATGATACGCGCGTGCGCGGGCAGTCGTTGCGCGCTGCGTTTTATGTTGCAGCACGGGGCATGTTCTATTGCATTGTTCACGAGCGAAACATGAAAATTCATCTGGGATGTGCGCTTATTGTTCTTGTTGCAGGGTGCATTGTTCATCTTGCAGCGTGGGAGTGGTGCGTGTGTCTGCTGTGCATTGCGCTTGTTTGCGCACTTGAATGCATGAATACGGCACTTGAAGCCTGTGTCGATTTAGCAGCACCGCACTACCATAAGCTTGCGCGCATCGCGAAAGATGCCGCTGCGGGAAGCGTTTTGGTAGCAGCGTTCGTTTCGCTTATAATAGGGCTTCTCATTTTTGTTCCTCATATTGTGCGCTAGTAAGGTGTCGCGCATACATGGTATTGCTACGTTGGAAGCGCCGTGCGTGCCTGGTGTGCGCCTCTGCGGCGTTGCTACAAAATGAGGAACGCGTCCTGCACGCAGCAGAAATGCGCAGCAGAGTTTGCGCGATAAGCAACAAAGGAGCTTTCTATGCACACGTCGTTTAGCGATCGGTTTGACGATAGCAATCAATCGATTGACCAGGAAATACCCAAGCCGCATCCCACCGCGCACAAGGCGGCGTTTCGTTCGGGATTTGTGTGCTTTATCGGGCGGCCAAATGTTGGCAAGTCTACCTTGCTTAACACCATTATGGGAACGAAGCTTGCTATTACATCGCCAACAGCCCAAACAACGCGCCATCGTTTTCGCGCTGTTCTTACAACCGATTCTTTCCAAATGATTATGGTTGATACGCCTGGCCTGCACAAACCGCACGATGTTTTGGGCGAGCACCTGAATACCTCGGCGCTGAAAGCGCTTGAGGACGTCGATTGCATCGCGCTTCTTCTTGATGCTCATCAGGAATGTGGTCGCGGCGATAAGTGGGTAATTGACCAGCTCAAGAACATACGCGTTCCTAAAGTGCTGGTTATCTCTAAGGCCGATTGCGCCACCGAAGAAGAAATAGCGCAGCAAATTGAAGCGGCCCGCGCGCTTGCTACCTGGGATGATGTGACTGTTGTAAGCTCTTTTGACAAAGATTCTGTCGATCGTTTTGTGCACTGTGTTCAAGCTCATTTGCCTGAAGGGCCGCGCTGGTTTCCCGATGACATGAAAACCGACCAAGCTATTGAGGTGATTGTTGCCGAGTTCATTCGCGAGAAAATTTTGCGCAGCTTTCGCGATGAAGTGCCCCATGCTATCGGCGTGATGGTTGAAGAGATGTCGTATTCCAAAAAGAAAAACCTTACGTCGCTGTGTGCGATTATCTATGTTGAGCGCGCCTCGCAAAAGGGGATGATTGTTGGCGCAGGTGGAAGCGCTATTAAACGCATCGGAACAGAAGCGCGCAGCGATCTTGAGCGCTTGCTAGGAACGCGTGTGTTTCTTGATTTACGCGTGAAGATTAAGAAAAATTGGCGGCGCGATGCAAGTTGTATCGAGCGTTTTGGGTATGGTGAAGGAGCCTAAGCGCGCAAAAAGCCGCATTGAGCGCACGATGGTGCGCATTTTGGTGCGCGCGGGGAAGCAGCATGTAAAACTGCGGAAGCTTTCGTTTGTCACTTGTTAGTGTTACGCGTTTTCATATACAATAGCGCCAGTAGATAAGGAGCGTGAGTGTTCATGAAATGTCCTCTTTGCCATCGTGAAAATAGAGACGATGCTTGTTATTGTGACGGTTGCGGTGCATTGCTCTATGAGCACTCGTATGCATCCGATGTGACATCTGGTGCTACCACGGATGCATCAGCGCAAGCCGCGCCCGTGCCCGAGCAAAAGCAAAATACCAGTTCAGATACGTATGGTTCGCCGTGTGCTTCTGAAGAGCCTGGCAGCTCTCAGGGTAATGAGCCTGATGGAGCTAATGCTGAAGAATGTGTCGGTGCAGAGTATCCTGAGGGTAGCGCTTCAAGCGATGCGTCCGCGTCTCAGCAAGCAGCGCCAGCTTCTGAACCAGCTTGCGAACCAGCGCAAACGCAAAGTGACGCTGAAAGTTCCGCTCAGGAGCATGCAAGCACGTTGGCTGAAGACGATGCACGTGATACACCTGCATCAAATGCGCCAAGCGATCCTCAGCTGACGCAAAAAATCGATTTATCTGGTTTAACGGAGTCGGGCTACGGCTTTCAAGATTTCGCCGATAAAGCTGCCGATACAGAGCGCGTTTCCAACATTGCGCAACCGCGCTTTGCAACAGGCGGCGAAACTATGCAAATGCCTGCGATTCATACTGATGAAGTTTCTGAAACGAAAGAATATATTACTGAAAATACGGCGCATCGCCGTGCACCGCTTTCCGCTGGCGTTAAGCGTACGGTGTTTATTGTTGTTGTGTTGGTGGTGCTTGCGCTGTGTGCTGGCGCAATTACGTATTCGATGTCGTTGTGGGGCGGAAAGCCAATTCCCGATGTAACAGGCAAAACACCCGATGTAGCTGCTGAAATTGTAAAGGATGCAGGCTTTGAAGTTGCGTTTGCGCAAGATTATTCCGATGATGCAAATAATGTCATTTTACGTAGTGAACCTGCCGCAAAACAGCGCGGCGAAAAGGGCTCCGTGGTAACACTGGTAGTAGCGTGTGCGCGCAGCGTTCCCGATGTGAAAGGGCTCTCGGAAAGCGATGCTTTGCAGCAGCTTTCTGATCGCGGTTACAGTGCTGTTCGCAGCGAAAGCGTCCCAAGCGACGAAGAAGAGGGAACTGTTATCAAGCAAAATCCCGATGCGAATATGGTTTTGCCTGCTGATGGTGCCATTACCTTAACGCTTGCGGCGCCGTATGTGGTGCCTGATGTGGTGAATAAATCGGTTGAAGAAGCGTGCGATGTTCTTAAAACTGCTGGTTACAAATATGAAATTAGCTACACGTATACCGATTCTTCCGAAAAGGAGCATGTTGTTTCAAGCGAACCTGCGGCGGGCGAAAAGCTGCACTCCGGCAAGGTAGTAGCACTGAAAGCAGTTAAATATCGCGGCACTGAACTCGTTGCACTAGCAAAACAGCAGCTTAAAGTTGGAACAACTATTAAGTTAGGTGGCGTTCCGTTTAAGGTAAACGAAGTTCGTCAAGTGACGTATAGCGGCGGTCATAAAGTGAAAGCGAACATTGTTGCTCAGCCTTACGCAACGCTGTTAGGTGAATCGGTATTTTTGAAGAAACGCGACGTCACGCTTACCTTAAGCTTTGACGCAAACAACAAATTGCAATCGATGTCGTAATGCGCAGAAAAGCGCATGGTTGTAAACGTACGCGCGCCGCGCGGGTGTTTCCTGCACGGTTTCGCGCGTGTCGGGAACGTTTTTGCACGCGGTGCGCAGCGCTTCGTGCTCGCTTTTCAGGGGCCTACTTGGAGCGTTTTGCGTGTTTCGTAGTGTGTTCGTTTGCCGTTTCTGCGCTCTGCTTATGCGCGTACCTAGTATGAAGTGGTGAAATATGTCTCAACAGCATTACATCAGCGGATGCGGCATTGTGCTTAAGCGCACGAAACTCAAAGAAACCGACATGATTATTACCGTTCTTTGTGAAGATGGCTCGCTTGTCAGCATGGTTGCCAAAGGCGCCCGCAAGCCGCAAAGTGCATTTGCTCACGCGGTTGAGCTGTACGCAACCATCCGTTATTCCGCGCGTGCTACGTCGCAATTAGCCCAGCTTACCGAAGCACTTCCCGTAAATTTCAAGGATACGAATCGCAACGATTACACTAAATTACTTACGTCAAGCATTGTTGGCGATCTTGCGCAGCATCTTGCGCAAGAAAGCTTAGCGTTTGAGAAATTTTACGCGCTTACGCACGCAGCGCTGCAAGCTATTGTTCATGCGTCGGCACAACAAAGCTGGTGGATTGCTGCCGCTTACGTGCTGAAAGCATACAGCATGGCTGGATTTCGTCCGTGTTTGACACACTGTTGCGTTTGTGGAACGCGCTTGGAACTTTCGCGCAACTATCAGCGTTTTTCGTGCAACGAAGGTGGCTGCTTGTGTTCCGCGTGCCACAGCAATTCCTACGAAAACACGCTTTCGCTTGCGTTTTTGAACTGCTATTGGCTGCTTGAGACGTCAACTTTTGCGCAGATCGATCAGGCAACGCTGCCAGCATCGCTTCTGAAGAACGTGTTCGAATTTGAAAGCACGTGGATAAGCTTTCATCTGTCAATTTCGCTTAAATCGCTGCGTCTTGCGTCAAAGGATATTGCAGCCGCTTCGCGTGCTTAGTGCAGGCACTCACCAGGCAAAGTCACCGCGCTGCAGCACCCGTTCGCCAATCGCAGTACCAACGCCAATTTTACCAACCACGCTATCAGCGGCATCGCGCTTGGCAGCCATGCTATCAGCATCACCCGCACCATCAGCACTGTTCGCCGCGATGCATTCCCCACAATTGTGTTAAAAAGCGCCCCGTTTGTGAAGGTGCATAATTGTAGCCTTATTCTGAGTTTTTATACGATATACTAAACGCGTTGCTCACACGAGCTACTTTTTACTTAGATGGTATGCACTGCCGCTTATCGTCTCAGTTCAAAGCGAAAACGCATCAGCGTTAAGGAGGAATTATGGCAGAAAAGTTAAGTATTTCAAAGCAACGTTGCGCGGAACTTATTGAGCAGTATGGCTCAGGCGCTAACGATTCGGGAAGCGCTCCTGTTCAGGTTGCAATTCTTTCGGAGCGCATTCGCAACCTTACCGAGCATCTTAAATCACACAAGAAAGATAATCATTCGCGTCGTGGTTTGATGAAGCTCATCGGTAAGCGCCGCGGTTTGCTGAAATACATCAAAGACCGCGATATTGAGCAGTATCGTGAGCTCATCAAAAAGATTGGCATTCGCGACAATATCTAGTTCGGTAAGCCCGCGTAACGCGGGCTTTTCTGTGTGCAGCACACAAGGCACGTGTCCAGAAAACACGCGGGCACAACGGAGGGCGGTTGAAGCTATAAGGATAGCTTTACTCGCAGGCATGCAACGCATAAGGTAATGACGTTTGCGTTTATGCCTAAAGAGGTTCTTTGCACAGCGCAAAGAAGAAGGAAGTATATATGAACAAAGTAGTAGAAGAATTTGAACTGTATGGGAAAACCTATCGCTTTGAAACAGGCGAGCTTGCAAAACAAGCAAGCGGCGTGGTACTTGTGACGCAAGGCGATTCAACGGTGCTGATAACAGCCGTTATCTCGAAGGAAGAGCGCGACTACGACTTCTTCCCGCTGACGGTTGACTACATCGAGAAGATGTATGCCGTTGGCCGTATTCCTGGTGGTTATTTGAAGCGTGAAGCGAAGCCATCCGATAGAGCAACGCTGAATGCGCGCATGATCGACAGGCCAATTCGCCCTGGTTTTGTTGATGGTTTTAAGCAGGAAGTACATGTTGTGGCAACACCGTTGGTAGCCGATCAGCAAAATCCGGTGGATACCATTTGCATTCAGGGCGCTTCAGCTGCGCTTATGATTGGTGCAGCTCCTTTCGATGGCCCGTGTGCCTGCGTTCGTGTAGCGCGCAATCCACAGACCAACGAGTTCATCATTAACCCAACATATGCCGAGCAAGAAGCGTCAGATCTTGACCTCGTTATCGCTGGTACCAAAGATTATATTTCGATGATTGAAGCAGGGGCAAGCGAAGTGGATGAGGCAGACATGCTTGCTGCTATGCAATATGGCCAGGAAGCTATTGCGGCGTTTTGCGATGCGCAGGCGCGCTTCTTGTCACGTGTTGACATTACGCCTGTTCAGTGGAAGCTTCATGAAGCAGCGCCTGAAATTGCAACGCGCATTAGTGCCTACTACGACGAGATGGCTGCAGCTTTGAAAGATGCCGATAAACAGCAGCGTATCGCTCATGTTGAAGCCTTGAAAGAGCGCATTGTTGCCGATAATTTCTCTGAAGAAGAACAAGAAGCGTGGGCAAGCGATATTGCAGCCGAGCTGAAAAAGCTTGAAAAGCATGCGATGCGCCGTATGATTATCGAAACGGGCGAGCGCGTTGACGGACGCCGCGCCGATGAAATTCGTCCGCTGTACATAAAGCCTGGTTATTTGCCACGTGTGCACGGTTCAGGCCTGTTCCAGCGCGGACAAACGCAAGTGCTTTCGGTGGCAACGCTGGGCATGTTAAGCGAGTGGCAGCGCCTTGATACTATCGAGCCTGACGAAGGCAAACGCTACATGCACCACTATAACTTCCCGCCGTATTGCACCGGTGAAGTGGGTCGCATGGGCTCACCAAAACGTCGCGAAGTAGGTCACGGTGCCCTTGCCGAGCGCGCACTTTTGCCTGTTATTCCAAGTGAAGAAGACTTCCCGTATGCCATTCGCGTTGTGTCGGAAGTTCTTGAGTCGAACGGTTCATCATCTATGGCTTCCACCTGCGGATCTACACTTGCGCTTATGGATGCAGGCGTTCCTATTAGCGCTCCTGTGTCAGGTATCGCGATGGGCCTTATCAAGGAAGACGACGGCGTAGTTGTGCTGTCCGACATCCAAGGCCTTGAAGATTTCCTTGGCGATATGGACTTCAAAGTAACAGGAACATCTAAGGGTATTACCGCACTTCAAATGGATAATAAAGCACGCGGTTTGTCGCTTGACATTCTTTCCCGTGCCCTTGAGCAAGCGAAATCGGGACGTGCGTTTATCCTTAATGCGATGCTTGCTGAAATCGATGCGCCGCGTGCACAGCTTTCCGATTATGCGCCACGCATTGAAACTATCCACATTCCACAAGATAAGATTCGTGAAGTTATTGGTACAGGCGGAAAAGTTGTACGCGGTATTCAAGATGAAACCGGTGCAACCATTGAAATTCTTGAAGATGGCACCATTCGCATTGCTGCTGTCGATGGCAAAGCAGGTGCCGATGCAAAAGCGCGCATTCTTGAGATTGTCAAAGAGCCTGAAGTGGGAGAAGAATACAACGGCGAAGTGGTTGGCATTAAAGATTTCGGTGCGTTTGTGCGCCTTACGCCTTCAAAAGATGGATTGCTGCACATTTCGCGCATCACAACGGGACGTTTGAACAGCGTTGAGGATGCCCTTACTGTTGGCGACATCGTACACGTGAAAGTGTTGGAGGTCGATGCAAAGTCTGGTAAGATATCCCTCGACCGTATTGACAAGCCTGCTGCTCCTGCGGCTCATAAAGCACCTACGCCAGATCAGCAACATCGTCATTCTCTGCATGCTGAACGCAATGTTCGCAGGCACCATGAGGTGTAACATCTCGAGTAAGGATATCTATGAACAGAGCATACACGCCCTTATGTCCTCGTATTAAATACGTATGGATGCTTGGAAATGCAATTGGCGTCACCTTATTTATGGTTATTGTATGCGCTGTTATACAGGGAGCTCTTGTGTATGCAGCACCGGAGCTCTCTTTACTTTCTTCTGAAACTGCTTCCTTTACGCCAGGCTTTATCGTGCTTGTATGCTCGTGCGTGCTGTGGCTTATTTTGATGGCAGCGGCGTTATTGTTGCCTTTCTTGCAATATAAGGTGTCAGGCTATGCTATTGAAGAGCACTATATTTTTATTCGTCGCGGCATTATTTGGCGTCACACGATTGTTATTCCACTGGTGCGCGTTCAAAATATCGATACGGAACAAGGCCCCTTATTGAGCTTGTTTAAGATGCTTGACCTTTCGGTGTTTACCGCTGCAGAACAACAGCGTATTCCTGGCATTGAACAGGAGCATATCGATACTTTGCGCGATAAAATTGCGCGCCTTACGCGTCTTGCCAAGGAGGATGTATAATGCAAACTCCTTTTTCTGATGCTTCTGACGCTACCTTGATGCCTACAAGCGAAAACGATGCAGATAGCACGTCTGACGTGCATACTGCATCACAAAGCGCACATCTTATTGCAACCGATGATCCACAAAAAATTTCATGGTTGTTTGTGTTGCTTTCACCTTTGTATGGCGTGTTTTTCATTCTTATTATTTTTGCTCAATCAGTACAAAACTCCTTTTTTAGCGCCAACGGTATACGGGTAGATGATGTTACGAAAGCTCTTCAGCTCCTTGCACAATATGCAGGCGAAATGCACCAGTTTTCTGTTGGTGGTTTTACGTTTAGCGTGCCTGGGTTTGCCGTGTTTTTTCTAGTGGTGGTTTTTATTTCACTCTACGTCGGGCAGGCAGCCTTAACGCGTCATTTTTTGTCGTATACGTTTACTGGCAAAGAATTTGTGCTCAAGCGCGGGATTATCTTTAAAAAGCGCATTCATCTTCCGTATATTAAAGTGCAATCCACCAACACGAAAGCACGGTTGATACAGCGCCTATGCGGATGTTGCGATTTAAATATTGTAACTGCAGGCGGGAAAACAAACGAGCAAATTCAAATTCCGTTTATTACACTTGCACAAGCAAAAAAAGTTGAGTATGAATTTCAACTTCGGAAAGCCTTATCGTCAAGCTCTGCGCACCCTGTTGCGCCAGTACGTGATGGTGCCAACGCACCACAATCGCCTGAATCGCTTCAAACCAGCAATACATCGGCCAATGCGCCATTATCCGCTCCTTCTGGTAGCGAGCGTTCTGAGTATAGCAATGTGATTGATGATGCGTTTGAAAGCTTTTCAACAGCAGGCTTAGGTGAGCGTCTTCGTATTACGGCTCGTGCGAAGCGCAAACTTGCATTACACGAGCTTATTTTAAGTATCATCAATGAATGTATGGGCCCTGTACTCATTTTGCTTATTACGTTTGCGTGTTTTATAGTGATAGCAATTCAAACACAAACGCCTCAACTGTTTTTCGCTATCATTCCGTATGCGATTGCTTTGTGGGGTGCGATATATCGCGCCATTGAACATCGTGTTGGGTTTACTGTCGAGCGCTTTGATGATCGCATTCGCATTGAACATGGCCTTTTTACGCGCCACACAAATGAAATTGATATCGCACGCATTCAATCGCTGCATTGCGACAAAGAATTTCTTCATGCGCTGCTTGGTTATCAAAATATCAGCATTGGACTTATTACGTCAGTGCATGAGTCTATTAAAAGCGATTCAACGGTTAAACACGGCACGCAAATTATTTTTCCGTTTATTAAACAAAAAGATATTCCAAGCTTTTTAAGGGATTTTCTTCCGGAGTTTAGTGCTGATGCTGCACTTAGTGCGTGGGTGTGTGAAACCGAAAGCCCTCGTGCAGCTTCTGATGAGCTCTCAAGCGCTACGCATACAGACTCCGCTTCACATGCGGCTTTTCTCTCGCAAGCTCACGTCATTGCAATTCCTGATGCGCACTGCCTTGTTCGTACCTTTACGCGAAATCTCCTGTGGAGAAACGCGCCCTTATATCTGGTTATTGCTTTTAGTTGCCTTGTTGCTGCGATAATAACGTTAGGAAGCGCCGATCCCGACCTGTGTGTGATTATCTCGAGTCTTATTGTGGCAGACGGTATTTTTATTGGCGCACTAGTGCTTTTTATGGCTTGTCGTGCCTTTCATGCTTACAAATGGTTCTCTCACGCATACGTCTACATAACACCTTCGTATATTTTTGTTGATAACGTGGGCTTTTGGGGATCGCGCGTGTTTATGCCGCGCACCAAAATACAATCGTTGCGCTTTACTGCTAACCCTTTCCAGCAACGCCGCAATATTGCAACCTGCTACGCGTCAAGTGCCGAAGGAATGAAAGATCACTGCGTATCGTTTTGGGATTTATCGCACGACGATATTTCTGCTATAGAAAAAATGTTTACCTTGCGGAAAAGCTACGATAGTTCAAATGCTGTAGCTTAGTTTTTGCGTGCGGGTGTATTATAAAAGCCAACCGTACAACCGAAGAGCTTTTGCACTTAGGTCCTAGGTAACTAAATAGTTTTACTTATAAATTTAAGGATGTAGTATGATTTCCGTTGCTGTTGCAGGATATGCTGGAAGAATGGGAAGTGCTGTTGTTGATGCCGTTACGTCTGCTGACGACATGACGGTTGTGTGCGGCATTGACCCTCATAAACAAACGCGTAGTTTCCCAACGTATACCAGTGTTGCAAGCGCGCTTGAAGCGCATACGTGCGATGTGTTGGTTGACTTTACGCAACCAACATCAGTATTTGATAATTGCAAAGCGGCTTTACGTGCAGGCGTGAATTGTGTTATTGGTACAACAGGTTTAAGCGATGAACAGTTGCATGATCTGGAAAAATATGCAGGCGATAAGCTGTGCGTCTTTTTTGCTCCCAACTTTACCACGGGCGCTGTTTTAATGATGCAGTTTGCTCAAGTTGCTGCCCCTTATTTTTCTGAAGTGGAAATTATCGAGTACCATCACGCTAAAAAGCTTGACGCTCCTTCAGGGACAGCTCTGCGCAGCGCAGCACTTATCGCTGCAGCGCGCGACGGCAAGCCAAGCCAAGCGCCGATGAAAGAAAGCGAAACGGCAGGTTGCGAGGGTGCGCGTGGCGCGTGCGTCCAAGGAATTCCCGTTCACAGCGTGCGTTCAATGGGCTACGTTGCTTCACAAGAAATCATTTTTGGTTCATTTGGTCAAACGCTTACTATTCGTCACGATTCATGGGATCGCAATTCCTACATGCCTGGTGTGTTGCTGGGCATTCGCAAAGCGCCTTTACATACAGGGCTTATTGTTGGGCTTGAGAATTTTATGGACGTGAAGTAGGTATTTCTGCACTTGCGTTCTATGTTTGGTTACCTTAGTTACTTTAGTTACTTTAGTTACTTAGTTACTATGAATATCGCACGAAGCACATGTAAGAGAAAAGAGCCGTTATGATGCAAAATGCTCCCTTTGGTCGCGTTGTTTGCGCGATGGTTACACCATTTCAAGCTGATGGTTCTATCGATTTTAAGCGCCTTGAGTCGTTTACTGACGAGCTTATCACAAGCGGCGCACAAGGTTTGTTAGTGTGCGGCACAACTGGTGAAGCACCAACGCTTTCAGAAGATGAGCGAACTGCACAAATACAGTGCGTCTGCACCGCGGCAGCATCTCGTGTTCCTGTTCTTGCGAATGTTGGTTCGAATTCAACAGCAGCATCCGTCGCGTTTGCAAAACGTATTGCCAAATTGCCTGTTGATGGGCTTATGGCGGTGGTGCCGTTCTACAACAAACCTCCGCAAGAAGGCATCTATCAGCATTTTGTACACATTGCGCACGCTACCGATAAGCCGCTTGTGCTGTATAACATCCCAGGTCGATGCGGCATTAACATGCAAGCTGAAACCACGCTGCGTTTAGCGCACGATGCAGATACCATTGTTGCAATAAAAGAAGCAAGCGGCAATATCGAGCAAATTCAAACGATTATCGATAACGCGCCAGCTGGTTTTTCTGTATATTCTGGTGACGATTCTTTAACATTTGAACTTGCAAAAAAGGGAGCAGCGGGTGTTATTTCCACGATTGCGAATATTGCACCGGCGCGTATGGCGCACATGCTTGCCTTGTGTGAACAAGATCGCTTTGATGACGCGTATCGTGAGCATACAGCCCTATTACCCCTTATGAAAGGCTTGTTTGAAACTGCAAATCCCATTTTAGTGAAAGCTGCGCTGCACCTGTTAGGCCGCTCTGTGGGAGCTTTGCATTTACCGCTTATCGAAGCTACGCCTGCTCAAAAACAGCGTCTTGCTGCACTTTTGCAGGAAAGCGGTTTTGCGCTACAATAACAAGAACTATTTTTGGCTGTTTGTGCATGTATATTGACATGCACTGATGATATAAGTAATGGATGTGTATAGCGCCTGATAGTAAGGCTTTATATTGCTATGCACCAAACAAGGAGTATGAATGCACGAAACACAAAGAACAAGCTCTCGCGTATCACACACGTCTCAATCAAACAAAAACACCACATCAAAGCGCACGACATCGCATGAAAGTTCACGGAGAACTACGCGCATCAATGCCAGCACGCCCAGTGTCGCCCGCACCGCGCGCCCATCGCGCGAATCACGCAGCCTAAGCGCAGCTGGTGATGGAGCGGGCGAATCACGTTCCTCGCGCACGCTGCACCGCAGCTCGCGAAACGCTGCCAGTGCACGAAACACTGCCAGTGCAAAAAACTCGCCACGACCTCGCACGCAAGCGCTTCGCACGGATACGCGCAAGCGTTCCTTTCAAGAAGAGTACGCACCCGTTCCCGAACCGCGTTCGCGCACTCGTAAACAGTCTGATAAACCAGCATATACGCATCATCTCAATCGCATGAAACGCCCGCAGCGCGACGCGCATGCAACGCTTAAAGTAATTCCGTTGGGTGGCTTAGATGCCATCGGGAAAAATATGACGGTTCTTGAATGTGGCAACGATTTAGTTGTTGACGATTGTGGCTTGATGTTTCCTGATGATGATCATCCTGGTGTGGATTTAATTCTGCCCGATTATACCTATGTTCTTGAAAATGCTGATCGCCTGCGCGGCGTTGTCATTACGCACGGACATGAAGATCATACAGGTTCGCTGCCGTATCTGTTCAAAGATTTGCCTCATCCTGTGCCTATTTATGGTACGCGCATGACACTTGGCCTTATTGAGGGCAAGTTTAAGGAACACGGTATCAAAGGCGTGCCGCTTATTGAAATAAAAGCAGGTCAAAGCATACAGCTTGGCTGCATTCAAGCGGAGTTTTGGGCTGTTAACCACTCAATTCCAGGAGCGGTTGGTATTTTTTTCACAACACCTGCGGGAAATGTGCTGCATACGGGCGACTTCAAGCTTGATGAAACGCCTATCGATGGCGTTCACACTGATTTTGCAGCACTTGCGCGCTTCCAAAAAATCGGCGTCGATTTGATGCTATCCGATTCTACGAACGCAACGCATGCCCAGTTTACGCCTTCAGAACTTGAAGTTGGAAAAGCGCTTGAACCCATTATTGCACACGCAAAAGGCAAAGTGATTGTAGCGTCGTTTGCAAGTCACATACACCGTTTGCAGCAAGTGTGCGATGCGGCGCTGCGTGCCGGACGCAAGGTAGTTGTTACGGGCCGTTCCATGATTCAAAATACAGAAATAGCACGTAAATTGGGGTATCTTAAGGTTCCCGACGACTGCCTCCTTGACGCGTTCTCCATCAACAACATTCCGCCTGAAAAGCTGGTTGTGCTGTGCACTGGTTCGCAGGGAGAGCCACTTTCTGCACTTGCGCGCATGGCTGGTGGCAGCCACAAAACCGTTGGCATTGAGGAAGGCGATACCGTTATCATCTCGGCAACTCCTGTTCCCGGCAATGAAAAAGCAGTTACGCGCATCATCAATCTGCTGGCAAAAATTGGCGCCGATGTGTACGACAAATCGCGTGCGTTGGTGCACGTTTCTGGTCATGCAGGCGCCGAAGAGCTGAAAATTGTTCTAAGCATTGTGCGTCCAACACATTTTATGCCGGTTCACGGTGAAGCGATGCATTTGCGTGCCCATGCGCGTCTTGCGCAGGCAACGGGCGTTAAAGCTGAAAACATTTTCATTCTGGAAAATGGCGAGTCGCTTGAGCTTCACAATGGTGAAGTGCACATTGGCGAGAAAGTAAAAAGCGGCGTAATTTATGTAGAAGGCTCAACGATTTCCGAAACTTCGGAGTATGTATTGCGCGATCGCACCAGCTTAGGTTCGCAAGGCGTGCTGAGCGTCAGTTGCGCTGTGTCCTATACCACGTCGTCGATTATAGGCGCTCCGGTACTGGTGTTTCGTGGGGTTTCGCAGCAAGAAAACCAACAGATTACCGATACGCTTAAAGCAAATGTGCAAGACATTATACGCAAGCAACTTGCAAGCGGTAAGCGGGGTAGTGCGCTTGAGCGCGAAGTGCGCAATGCAACATCGTTTATGCTTCAGGATACTATTAAGCAGCGACCTTTAGTTATTGTGACTATTCTCGGCGTTGCGTAAAGGCGCTATACTGTAAAGAATAGAAAACTGAGGGAAGCATACATAACGCGAGAATACAAGCACACAAGAACACGAGTAACGCGAGTAACGCGAGGAAGCATCCAGCTTAGTTTTGCAACGTTTTGTTGGCTTCATATATGGTAAGGAGAACGTGTGGCGCGCAAATCCACGAAGTTAGCATCATCATCGCCACGGCGTGCCGTGCGCAACCAGGAGCGCCCGCTTGCACCTCAAGAAAAGATACAAGCACGCACGCAGGGACGCCAACTTAGTGCAGAATATCCTGCTGAAACCCTGCTCGATAGCCATACGAAAAATGTTATCGTCGGCATCGTTTTTATTTTGCTGGGGCTGGTCATCTTTGTGATGTGCCTGCTTCCCAATACAGGCATCGTCGCACGCGAAGTGTCACATTTTTTGTCGCTTTTGCTGGGTAAGGGCGTGTATCTTTTCCCCTTCATTTTCTTGATTGCAGGAAGCGCATGCATCAGTATGCGCATACGCGAAATGTTTGCGCTCCGCTTGACGCTTGGTGCGTTCGTTATCTTTTTTGCGTTACTGATACTGTGTGCACTGGCAACACCTTTGCCCAGTTCATCCGCCGATATTTCCTCGCTTATTTTCGATAGCTCTACCGTTGTGTTGTATGGCGGCTACATTGGAGCACTGTTTGCATGGATGGGACTTATTACCGTTGGCTTATACGTTTCAATTGTGATTGCGCTGGGTATTTTGTTTATTGGCGCAACGCTGATGGGTTTTTCGCCGCTGCGCAGTTTAGCGGCTCTTCATGCATGTATTGTGCGTTACAAAGAAGCGCGCGCTGCCAAAGCTGCGCAGTTGGATTGTCAGCCGGTTGAAGCATTTCAAAATGCTCCTGGTAGTGCGTATGAGAATTATGACGCGTACGCAAATCAGAAATGTGGTGCGGGCGCGGCTAGCAATGGCGCAGGTGGGGAACGCGTCACCGCTGGTGCAGCTGGTGCGGCTTATGACGTAACACAAGCTATTTGGGACCCAACTCGTATACCGCTTGCAGGAACAACGCCCATTAACACGTCCGGTGCAACAAGCGTTTTGCCATCTGACTACCAAGCAACGCAGCGCATGGATACGCGAAGTGGCGTGGCTTCAAACACGGTGGGTGCGTTTTTTGACCAAGACGCGCAAGCATGCGCGCGTGAGTGCGATCCAACAAGCGTTTTGCCTGTTCGAACTGGGCAGACGCTTTTGCATGACAAAGCGCGCAGCAAAAGTGGCGCGCTTGCTCATAGTTCGTCTCAAGCTGCAGCGCGCACCGGTGCCACGCAAGCGGCGCAAACGCAGATGGAAGTCTCACACGCCGATAATGAACAAACAGGCGCTGCTGCTTCTTCCCGTAAAAAACGTGATAGTTCTGCTGCACCTTTGCGCGCTCAATCAGGTTCGTTAGCAACACCAGAGCCGTGGGATGTAGACGCGGATGACGCATTCGAGCTACCATCGATGTCGCTGCTCAAAACAAGCACCAAAACGCGCCAAAGCGCATCGTTTGACAAAGAACTTGCTGAAACAGCAGCGCGCCTACAACAAACGCTTGCCGATTTTGGCATTATGGCTACGGTTGTCGATTGGATTGCGGGCCCAACGGTAACGCTTTTCGAGATAGATTTGCCTGCTGGCGTACGTGTTAGTCGCATCATGAGCTTGTCGGACGATATTGCGCTTGCACTTGCGGCGCCGGGTGTGCGCATTTTTGCACCGATACCGCGCACGCACTATGTTGGCATTGAAGTTCCCAATGCCACGCGCGAAAACGTGTTCTTGGGCGATATTTTGCAAGAAGCGCATGGTGGCCCGCTTGAAATTGCGATCGGCAAAGACGTTGAGGGACGTGCGATTATATCCGATCTTGCAAAAATGCCGCATTTGCTTATTGGCGGTACTACGGGTTCAGGAAAATCGGTTGGCATAAACTCGATGATTATGTCGATGCTTATGCGTGCAACACCACGTCAGGTGCGCTTTATTATGATCGATCCGAAGCGTGTTGAGTTCAGCCCGTATAATGGTATTCCACATTTGTATGTGCCGGTGGTAACGGAAGCAAAAGAAGCCGCATCTGCGCTTTCATGGGGTGTTGCTGAAATGGAGCGCCGCTTGAAAGTGTTCTCAAAAGTGGGCGCCAAAAACATTGCGCAATACAACGAAAAGGTTGCTCAAGAAAAGCAGCGTCTTGCAGAACAGGCGCGCCAACAGGCGCTTGCTGCTGGGGCCGATGCAGAAAACGATGCTTCATCTGCTGTAATCGAAGCCGCAAGCAACTCCGACAAAACGGTTCTTCTTGCAGACGATGCGCGCTCCCACGTTGAAAATACCCAGCTATCAGGAGATGTAACATCAAACGCAGTTTCAAGCCTACCTGATGATCACTTGCCCTATATCGTTATCATCATCGATGAGCTTGCCGATTTAATGATGAACGTTGGCAAAGAAGTGGAATTTTCCATCAGTCGTATTGCTCAGCTTGCACGCGCTGCCGGTATCCACTTGATTGTTGCAACGCAGCGCCCATCAGCAAATGTTGTAACAGGCCTGATTAAAGCAAACATTACGAACCGTATGTCGTTTAATGTTGCCTCGGGGCTTGATAGCCGCGTTATTCTTGACACTGCGGGTGCTGAAGCGCTTATCGGCAATGGCGATTTGTTGCTCTCAAAGCCTGAATTTGCAAAACCGGTGCGCATTCAAGGTTGTTTTGTAAGTGAAGAAGAAATTTTTTCTGTGGTTGAACAGCTTAAATCACAGGGCGAACCCGAGTATCATACCGATATTCTTAAAACGAATCTTATTACGCTTGGCGATTCCATGCCTGATGGTTCGGGTGGAAGTGTTGATGCGGACGATCCGAAATTGTGGGAAGCGGCCGACATTGTTGTTGCAAGTGGGCTTGGATCGACTTCCAATATTCAACGCAAACTGAGCGTTGGATATGCGCGCGCTGGTCGTATAATGGATATGCTAGAACAAAAGGGCATTGTTGGGCCTGCGAACGGCAGCCGCCCACGCGAAGTGCTCGTAGATATGATGGAGCTTGAAGCGCTGAAAGCCTTCGAGCAAAACGATTAACTGTTGTCGTACAAGTAAGGGATAGTGAAACACATGACTCACAAAACCTCAGGTATGCTCTTGCGTGAAGAACGAGAACGCCAAGGCTTTGATATCAATGTGGTAGGACGCCGTCTTCGCATACGAAGCGATATCTTGCGATCGATTGAGTCGGGCGATTTTTCTAATATTCCGCCACGTGGTTATGCACGCAATATGGTTAATGCATATGCGCGCTTTTTAGGGCTCAATCCAAGCGATATTGTTAATCGTTTTTTGGAAGAAGCTTATGCCGATCAACTTGATCGGGGAGCGCGGCGCAATTTTCCTGGCCGTAGAGGCGAGTCGTTGTATTCCACTGCACAAAGCGTTCGCGGGGCTAATCAGGCGCCAAACCCTCGCTATGAGCATCGTTTTGCCAGTTCAGGCGTAGCCTCTGCCTCTATTCCCAAACGTCGTTCGCCCTTGGGGCGCGATTTATATGACGATAGAACGCGTTTTGCGCGGGGCGATTATGGTTTGTACGGCTCGTCGCGGCGCGTTGCTCCTGTTGAAGGTGATGATCGTCGCGATGTTGGCGCTTATCAAAAAAGCGAAATGGGTCAAAGTTTTTTGAGTGAAGCACCAAGTCGCTGGCCACATAAGCGCCATGGACGCAGCATTAAAACGCCCACGCCATTTTCTTTTTCTAACTTGTCGGGACTAAGCGACGGTATTAAGCGCTTGAACTGGCCGCTTTTGCTTGGCGTTATCGCGCTTGTGGTTGTTGTCATCATCGTTGTGTCACTCTTTTTTGGACGTTCGCGTCCACGTACTGACGATCTTGCCGCTATTCCTATTACCGGCATTGCTGATACAACCAGCCAAGAAGATGAACAAAGCGCTCCAGAGCTTTCGCAAGCGGCAACCACTCCTCGCGTTCCCACCAGCATCACCATCACGTATGGTGTAGCAACGGTTGACGCTACCAGTAAAGTTACCATTACAGAAGGCAAGAAAAAACTAAAGCCTGAAACGTTGAAAGGTCCTGTGTCGAAGGACGTTGAACTAACAAGCGGTAGCTGGACTATTGAAACGCCATCGCCGATAAACTTAAAGCTTACGGTTGATGGAAAGCCCGTGTCGTTGAAGTCATCGAAGAGTGGTGTGTACAGTTATACGGTCAATTTTGATGAGTACATTAAGCAATGGAAAAAAGATCACGGCCTAAGCGATAGCTCTGATAGTTCTGCGAGTGACGGTAGTACAAGCAGTGCAAGCAACACGCGAGGCGATACTCAAACGAGTACCAAGCAACAAGACAGCTCAAAGAAATCGCAATCTCAAGCAACGCAGCAATCAAGTACTAAACAGCAGCAATCACGCAGCAAACAGCAGCAAACAACGAAGAAACAAACCAGCTCATCTGCGCACACAAATTCTCGTGAACGCTCACAATAACAGAAAGGCTTTTCAGATTATGGCGAAAGAATCAAGTTTTGATATTGTGTCGATTGTTGACATTCAAGAAGCAGATAACGCATTTCAGCAGACCAAAAAGGAGCTGCAATCGCGCTACGACCTTAAAGATACTAAATCGAGCATCGATTTTGACAAAGCTGCAAAAACGATAACGGTGCATGCACCAAGCGATTTTGTTATCGGCCAAATTATCGATATTTTATCGTCAAAGTGGGTGAAGCGAGGTCTTGATTTAGCTGCTATTTCTTGGAATGATACGCGCGACAGTGCCCAGGGTACTTCGCTGAAAGAGGGCAAAGTTGTCGAGGGCATCGATAAGGACATTGCCAGCAAAATCAACAAAGATATTAAAGCTGAAAAGTTTAAGGCAAAAGTACAAATTGAAGGTGATAAGCTGCGCGTAAGTTCCGCTTCACGCGACGTGTTACAAGAAATTATTGCTTTTGTTAAGCAACAAAATTACGGTATTCCTTTGCAGTTCAATAATTATCGTTAAGGAATGCATGTATGACATCTATACCTGTGTTTGATAAATCGGTTGCGTTTGTAACGATGGGCTGCGCGAAAAATGAAGTTGACACGTATACGATGTCAGCAAAACTCAAACGCGCTGGTTACACGATTATTGAAACGCCTGAACAAGCCGATGTTGTTATCGTAAATACCTGTTCGTTCATTCAAAGCGCAACTGAAGAGAGCATTGAAGCAATTCTGGATGTAAGTCAGTACGACACTATCGCTTCTGGAGCTGGTCATTTGGTGGTTGCTGGCTGTATGCCTGCACGCTACGGCGACGATCTTACGCGTGAATTGCCCGAGGCGCGCGCGTTTGTT
>CAMPNZ010000018.1 GCA_946892075.1 uncultured Coriobacteriales bacterium | reverse complement strand
AGAACGTATTTAGCTCGTTTGGTGATGATGTAAACGCAGCTGATAGTGCAAATGGTGCATCGCTGCAAGCAGACATTAACAGCGATGCTGGAAATGAAGCCCCGCAAGCAAGTGCTAAGCCTGCGCCCGATGAGGATATAGAAGCAGATATTAACGACGATTAGCGTTTCATGTATTGCGTGATGAACGAAAGCTTTCAGCGCATGTGTGGCCAACACCACGCATGCGCACCTATGATACAGGGGGAGAATAATGAACTTGAAAACAGTTTCTAAGCTGGGAATTGGAGCACTCGCGGTAGGAGCGTTAGGTGTCGGCGCGTTTTCGGCGCTTTGCAGCACACAGGTATCAACGTCAACTGCGGCTGACCATGGTTTTGTGCAAACTGCCTATGCCGATGCGCTTTCGTGGGGAAATCTGCCCGATGGCAAATACGAAGCTCAGTGGAACGGAAACGAGCATTTTGGTATGGTGTTTAGCAATCCAGCTACCGTACAGGTTGCAGGAACCACGTATACGGTAACGATTCCTCTCACAAAGGGAATTCAGTATCTGAACTACATAACAGTAAATGGAGCTGAAGTGTGGAAGAAAGGCGACAGTACGCCGCGCCTTTCTTTTACGATGAATAAATCAAGCAACCAGGCGCTAATTGGTGTGAGCTATTCTGTGAATGATCAAACAAACAGACATAAAGTGCCGCTCAGCTTTACTATCACTAAAGTAATTCAGCAAACGCATCCGGCGTCGCAGCCGGCGCAGACATCGCAGCCATCCACTTCTCAGAGCACATCACAAAAGGAAAGTTCATCTACGCCAGCTCAAACACAGCAAGATCTCATTTCCGATTCAGCACAAGCAGACGATGACACCCGCGTTATTCCCGAGCTTGGTATTAAGCGTTTAGCTGGTGAAACAGCAGCCGACACCATGCAAGCGATTGTGCAAGCTGCATTTCCTACCACGCGCAAAACCGTTGTGTTAACAACGAATGCGGCGTATTTTGACGCGCTTTCGGCAAATGCACTTGCCGGTGCGTTACATGCGCCGGTACTTCTTACCGATATCGACACCCTACCAGCGCAAACGCGCGCTGAATTGCAGCGTCTGAACACAAAAACCGTTTATGTGTGCGGTGGATCGCTGGTGGTTTCTCAAGCAGTAGAAAACGAATTAACGCAGATGGGCATTAAGGTAAAACGCATTTTTGGTGACATGGCAGACGATACTGCCAATAAAATTGCCAGCGCCCTTCCTCGTGTATCTGACATATGTTTTGTAACTACAAGCTGGGGCTATGCTGATGCCCTTTCCGCATCAAGTTTTGCGTATGCCAAGCGCGCACCTATTTTTCTGGCGCGCTACGATAACGCCTGCTTAAGCGACCAGACGCTTGCCACTATCAAGAACAAGGGCTTTAAGCGCGTTATTATAGTGGGCGGCACAAGCGTTGTTTCGCCTGAGGTTGAAAACCAGCTAGCGCAGCAGGGCATTCAAGGAGTGGAGCGCATTTTTGGCGAATCGTCATACGATACCAGTCTTTCATTGGCGCAAAAGCTGCTTGATATGGGTCTTCGCGCTAACAATATGGGAGTAGCCACCGGCGTTGATTATCTTGACGCGCTGTGTGGTTCGGCTTTATGCGGCCGCTACGACTCTGTTATTGTTCTTGCTGATGACACCAATACATCAGCGGTTTCGCAGTTCATGAGCCGCAATCGCGCTGCCATTAAAAGTTATGCGATTTTCGGCGGAACGGCCGCAGTAGGCGAAGCAACTGAAGCAGAAATTCATCGTGTTCTTGAGCAATAAATTGTGATTGCAACGCATGAAGGATGCTTGTGAGTGCATGCATGAATATAGTAAAATGTTACACAAAGCTAATTATTGCGTGCTGAAGCTTGGCGCAAAGGAAAGTAAAGCAAAAGGTACGCGCTGTATTACAACATAAACTGTTGGTTATGTAAGGAGAACACTATGAATTCAAAATCCGTAAGGTCGGTAGGTGCCGTGTTAGCACTGAGTGGTGTGCTATCAGTTGGCGTAGCTGGTGGCTTAGCGTTTGCAGATGGCACATCGGCGCCTGCTACTAACGCTGCAACAGCAGCATCTGCTACACCTTCGCAGCAACAGCAGTCGTTTGAGAGTCTGCCAAATGGCACGTATAGCGTTCCTGTGCACGCGTATAATGCTTCCGATGCTTCAAAGTTGTCGATGATGGATGGCGCCGTAAGCAAAACACCAGCTCAGCTAACTGTTAAAGATGGCGTGTACACGCTTTCGCTTACTGTTACAAAGTTGACGGTGGGAAATATTACAGCTGGCGTATCGGAAGTTGGCGTATTTGAATCGTATGTTTATAACGCAAAACAGTATGTAAAGCCCGCGGGAGATACCAAGCAGCTGTTCAAGGAGCAAACACCAACGAAGGAAGGCTCGGATGCGCCTATTTCGTTTACGCTTACTGATGGAATGAAAAAATCGCGCGCTGTTGCGTTAAGTTTGACAATTCCATTCCATAATTCAACCGAAGCTGTCATTTTGAAACTGGATACGTCGAAATTTGATGCTCAAGCTGCTAAAGCGGCAGATGACGCTAAGAAGAAGGAAGATGCAGCCAAGAAGCAGGCAGCTGAGCAAGCAGCCAAGAAGCAGGCAGCTGAGCAAGCAGCGAAAGCTCAGCAACAGGCCGAAGCTCAGAAAGCTCAAGCTCCACAAGCTGCACCTCAGGAGGCTGACGCTGGAAGCAGCCAGCAAACAGCTGACGGTTTAACTGTAGGAGCGTCCTACAAAGTTCCGCTTCACTTCTCCAAACATAACGCATCAGGCGATTCGATGTCAGGTAAGTTCTTCGGCGATTATGCAGTGGCTATTCCACATGCTGATGGCACGTGTGAACTGCGCTTTTCAACCAATCGTCCCGACTATTTGACGCGTGTAGCATACAAAGGCCGTGCCGCTAAAATTCTGCGCGAATCGTCAACAAGCAGGGAATACAGCATCACCATTCCTGCAACGAACAAGGAATTTGTAGCTACGCTGGAATTCACGGTTATTCCTATGAACCGCATGACTGCAAAGGCAGACATGCATGTATACATGAATAAGGCGCAGCTTATCGAAAACGATGCAAACGCTCATGCCAGCTCAACCCACACGGGCGCTGTTGGCAAAGATGGCATGCCGAAAACGGGCGACTTTGCAGGCGTTGCAGGGCTTGCTGGACTAACGGGAGGCGCTGCAATTATCGCAGCCGTTGCTGCGGCGCGCAGACGCTTTGAGCACTAACATACCCGATGCTACCACAAGGCATCTGTGGCGCACTATGGCGTACCACGGGTGCCTTTTTCTCTGTTCGTGTGCGCCCTGTACGCGTTATAGTGCACTTTTACGATAAGAAAGAGTTACGTATGAATACGTCGGTGAATTCCTTTTGGTACCGTATGAAGCATGCTGTAAGAACGCAGCACGTGCGTATAGCGCATGCACTGCTGGTAGTGTTTTTTGTTCTTACTACTTGTTTTGCCAGTTCAGTTGCCTTATGTGTTCGTGATGCTGTGAAGGCGTGCCCTTCATGTGCGTATGCTGCAACGTCGCTTGCGCTTAGTGCAACAACGCAGCCAAGCTACGAAAACCCTTTCAATGGCGTTATTGAAGATTCGGGCGGCGTGCGTGCACGTGCGCTCGGTGAATCGATGGCAGCCAGCACTGTTGATAAGCAAGCGTATTTTGAGCGCGACACGGACGGACACTGCTTTGTAACATTGCGTCTTCATCAGGGAAAAGAGATTGGCGACGTTAAGTTCCAAAGCTCGAAAGATGATAAAGGTGCTTTTTCGGAAGCAATAGCTGCTCAAACAATGCAAAAAAATGCTAAAGCAAACACCATCGATGTGCGCGCTCAAGTACGTTCTCAAGATGCTGCTCTTCGTGTGTCTATGTATGTTGAACCGATGGGTCGCTATGTCATTTATTTTGTAAAGCTAGCGCAGTTTGAAGCTGGCAATGCAGGTGGCTTTGTTGAGTCGGTTAAGCCAGGTGAAGGAAGCGACGATACCCCAGTTACTGCCGGTGCTGCCGCTGGAGCAGGCAATAGTTCAGCAACCCAGGGAAACGGATCGGATACCGCCGCGCAGAAATCGGCGTCATCAAGCGAATCAGGTGCAAGTGCCACATCAGGCGTTAAGGAATTTAATGGCGATGGAGCTCCTGTTGGCAGCGACACTAAAGCTGCTGCCAATTCGCTGAATTATCCACTTATTGTTGGTATTATTGTTGTGGTGATTATGGTAATTGCGCTGATTGTGAATTTTGCGGTATTGGCGCCAGCGCGTGCACGCGCGCGGGAAGCTGCACAAGCAGCCTGTGGTGCAAGCACATCGTGTGAAGCGCCAGTACCGTCGAACGTGTCAGGTGCACAAACCTCGGTTCCCGCTTCCGCGTCCACGTCCGAACACGCAGCCAGTGCCGCCTCCGTACCCGAGCCGTGCGCCGCGCCCAACTCTGCGTCTGTGCAGGCAGATTCCAACGCCGCGAAACACTCATAGGCTCGTAAGCACGTGGCTATGACAGCGTTCGCCCTCACACACTCTTTGCGCAGCTTAGGCGCCCAAAAGCACATCCGCCGCATAGTGCGTTGCCTGCTTGCGTGCGCAAGTGCCTGCCTTGTGTTGCTTGCGTGCACGTCGTGTGTGAAGCAGCATCCCGAAACCGCAGCAGGCGTTCCCGCCGAGGATCGCCTTATTGCTACATCACCTGCTGTTGCTGCTATTTGCGACAAGCTCGACTTGAATCTTATCGGCATCCCAAAAACAGCCTTTGCGCTGCCCGAACGGTATGCCGATGTGCCGGTTATTGGCCCTCCTATGGGGCCCGATATGGAGCTTGTTGCAAAGCTGCATCCTAGTTACCTGCTCTCACCGTTGTCGCTTCAAAACGACTTATTGCCACGATATATTGCTATTGGCAAGCCCTCAATTTTCCTCGATTTGAACAGTGTCGATGGCTTGTACAACTCGCTTACCTATGTTGGTAACAAGTTCAACAGAAGCGCGCAGGCCCACCAGCTGGTGGAACAGTATCATCAGTTCATGAACGCCTATCAGCGCTCCATTTCCGGTAAGAAGCGGCCGCGTGTATTGCTGCTGATGGGCGTGCCTGGATCGTATATTGTTGCCACACCGCATAGCTACGTTGGAAGTTTAGTGGCGCTAGCGGGTGGCGAAAACGTGTATTCTGATAGCGATGAGCTGTTCTTAAACGCCAATACTGAAGATATGCTTGCGCGCGATCCGGACATTATCTTGCGAACGTCGCATGCTTTGCCTGATGAAGTGATGGCCATGTTTGCGCAGGAATTTTCAACAAACGACATATGGAAGCACTTTCGGGCTGTTAAAGAGCATCGCGTCTACGATTTGGCGTACGATCGCTTTGGCATGAGTGCTACGTTTGCCTATCCGCAAGCGCTTTTCGATTTGCGCGTGATTTTTTACGAGCATGCCAACGGATCCAGCGGTAATCAGGCACACGTGTTTGATACGCATGCAAATGGGGAAGACGCTCAAGCGAATGGGAACGCACCCGCTCCTGCAAACGAGAACGCAAACGCGCCTGCAAACGGGAACGCACCCGCTCCTGCGAACGGGAACGCAAACGTGCCTGCAAACGGGAACGCAAACGCGCCTGCAAACGGAGCAGCTGTTTTATCTGATACGCCCACAACACACAAAGGCGGAAACTAGCTATGGCGAAAACGGTTCAAAAATTGCTTATTGTTGTGCTTACCTGCGCTGCGCTTATCGTGCTGTTTGCAGGTGCCGTGAATACTGGAACGCTTAAAGTTGCACCATCTCAGCTGTTCAGCGGCTTGTTTATCAGCTACGATGATACCGTGGCAACTATTTTCGACTTGCGTTTCCCGCGCATTTTCATCGCGCTGTTGGGCGGCGCAGCACTTGCCGTATCGGGTGTGTTGTTGCAAGCCGTTATTCGCAATCCTCTTGCCGACCCTGGCATTATTGGTATAAACGCTGGTGCAGGCTTTGCAGCTATCTGTGTAGCGCTCTTCGCGCCGGTGCTGTTTTACTTCACGCCGCTGTTTGCCTGCTTAGGTGGCATTATTGCATTTTTGCTGGTGTATGCGCTGTCGTGGCGCGGTGGAAGCTTGCTTCCTATTCGCATCATTTTAGTAGGTATTGCTACGGGAGCGTTATTTTCAGGTTTGTCGGCTGCATTTTCCGCAGGTACGGGAGGCGTTATGAGCGGTGTTGCTAAGCTTATCGATGCCAATATCACCATGAAAACATGGAGCGACTTTAAAACGCTTGCGGCATATGTTGTTCCGTTTTTGCTGATAGCGCTGCTGTGTGCAAAGCGCTGCGACCTTTTGATGCTTGAAGACAAAACCGCGCGTTCACTTGGTGTTGACGTCGCAAAAAGCAGGCTGTTTATCTCGGCCGTTGCGGTTGTGTTGGCATCTATCTCAAGTGCCATCATAGGCCCCATCAGCTTTTTGGGACTTATCGTTCCGCATTGTGCACGCCTGCTGGTGGGCTCGCATCACCGTTGGCTTATTCCTTACAGCTGCGTGCTTGGTGCGTTTATGCTGCTGTTTGCCGACACGCTTGGACGTGTTATTGCAGCTCCGTATGAAATTAGCGCCGCTGTTATCATGTCGGTAATCGGCGGACCTGCATTTATCATTCTTCTTTTGAAAGCGCGTGATACGTATGGACAATAACAAAGCAGCATTTACGCTTTCTCATGTTAGTTTTTCGTACGGCAGAAAGCAGGTATTTTCCGATTTATCGCTGAGTATTCCCGAGGGGAAAATTACAACGTTCATCGGCGCAAACGGTTCGGGCAAAACCACGCTGTTCAACCTCATGACAAAAAACGTAAAACCTGCGCGCGGCACTATTTTTCTGCGGGAAGGCAATATTGCGCATCTGCGTTTATCCGACTTTGCGCAGCTGGTTGCTATCGTACATCAACATAATACTGCACCTGGTGATATTACCGTTGAACAGCTGGTGCGCTACGGACGTTTCCCGTTTCATGCCCATCGCTCTCGTATGCTTACTGCACGTACTTTTGAACACGCTAACCACAAAACGCTGCATCAGGCATTGCGTGAAGAAGACGAACGTATGGTAAGCTGGGCACTTGACGTATGCTCGCTTAATGAGGTGCGTACGCGCGCTATTAGCTCGCTTTCGGGTGGTCAGCTTCAGCGTGTTTGGATTGCGATGTCGCTTGCGCAGGGAAGCAGTATTGTGCTGCTTGACGAGCCAACAACCTATCTTGACGTGCGCTTTCAGCTAGATATTTTGCAGCTTATGAAAACGCTTAACAACACGTACGGTAAAACAATCATCATGGTGTTGCACGACATCAATCAAGCCATCCATTACAGCGATAACCTTGTTGCGCTGTGCGAAGGCACTGTTCTTGCCAGCGGCGCGCCGCGTGAAGTACTATCTGAACAGTTAATTCAGCAGGTGTACGGCGTGCATTTGCGCCTTGCGCATATCGACGCGCTGCCCTTTGTAGTTACTGTGTAAAACTCGCCTTGTGCGCGCTTATCGTATTAGTATATTCTGTTACGTTTTATGTACATTCAGCTATTAACTGAGTAAAGGGCATCGTATGAACACCACACGCGAAACAACAGCCGCCACTGCGTGCGAAACAACAGCCGCCGCTGCACAAAAATCATCATCTTTGGTGGTGAAACCATGGGGAAGCATCAAGATAGGTGCTTTGCTCCTAGCTGTTTTGTCAGCTGTTTTGTACAGTTTAAGCATTCCAGCGTCAAAAATGCTGCTTGAGTATATCGATCCGTTGATGCTTGCGGCAGCGTTGTATGGCGGCGCGGGCTTGGGAGTAGCCGTGTGGTACGGCATCGATGCGCTGGTAGCGGCAACGCACGCACGCGCAAACCGCGTGAATGCAGAACATCCCAGCACGTCACAGGCGCAATCATCGCTTTGCGTGTCCGATATGTGGTGCGTGCTTGCAATGGTTGTCCTCAACATTGCATCGCCCATTTTGCTGTTGTTTGGTATACAGCTTTCGTCGGCGTCAAGCGCGTCGCTGCTTAGCAATTTCGAGATTGTTGCAACAGCGCTCTTTGCGTTTTTGCTCCTTCGCGAACACATGAGCAGGAAGTTTATTATCGCACTGGCGCTTATTACCTGTTCAAGCATCATTTTGAGCGTGCAGGTAGACGGCGTTCCTGAATTTTCGTGGGGCTCGCTTCTAATTGTGCTTGCAACAATGTGCTGGGGCCTTGAGAACATCTGCACGCGAGCGCTTGCTTCCAAAAACACGTTTCAGGTGGTCATCGTGAAAGGCTTGGCGTGCGGCGCTGGCGCACTAGCGCTTGCATTATTCTTTCACGCACCGCTACCCAGTGCCGTTATTCTGGTATCATCCCTGATAGTAGGCTTTTTATCGTACGGCGTAAGCATCTTTTTGTACATTCGCGCGCAGGACGTTTTGGGAGCTGCGAAAACAAGCGCCTGCTATGCGGTTGCGCCCTTTGTCGGTGCAGCGTGTTCGATGCTTATAATGAACGAGCGCTGCGATGCGTTCTTTCTGATTGCGGCGTTCATTATGTTGCTCGGAAGCATTTTGGTGGCCTACGATACCATCGTGCGACATCACGTTCACGTGCATACGCATACCATCACGTGCGATATAAACGGCACGCATCAGGTAATTACTATTACGCACGAGCATCCGCACTACCATCTTGATGGACAAGACGAACATACGCATTTGTTCTCGAATCAGGGTTTGTCTATCAAATAGCACGAAGCATAATGGGTACGCGTTTGGTACGTGCTTGTGTTTTCTGTACGCTTTCCTGCGCTTTTCTTCTTCGTGTGACGCCTTGGTGTCAATTCTCAAAATAACAACATGATGTGTAAATCTCTATTGAAGCTAACAATATATTGTGCTAAACTGACTCTCACTTCATTAAGAAAAACCTATCCATAGAAGGAGAGATGCGTGCCCAAACGCGCCGCTTAGCAGCATTTTGCATGAACGCTGCGTGAAGTGTGTTGGTGGGTACGCTCATATAGAGAGGAAATCCATGCAAACTGTATTACGCGACGCGGCCGCTTCCCAATCACCTGCGGAATACGCCTATGCTTCTGCGAAAGGCAATATGCGTGCTGTGAACTGGAATCGCTTGCAAGACGAAAAAGACCTTGAAGTTTGGAATCGCGTTACGCAAAATTTCTGGCTTCCTGAAAATATTCCCGTTTCAAACGATTTGCCGTCGTGGAGCGAGCTTGATCCAGCGTGGCAGCAGCTTATTGTCCGCACGTTTACGGGTTTAACGCTGCTTGATACCGTGCAGGCAAGCGTGGGTGACATCGCGCAAATTCGCCATGCACTTACCGACATTGAACAGGCGAATTACGCAAATTTTGCCTTTATGGTTGCGGTTCATGCGCGCTCATATGGCACGATTTTTTCAACCTTATGCAACTCTCAGCAAATCGACGAAGCGCAAGCGTGGGTTGTTAACAATGAAGCGCTCCAGCGTCGCGCGAAAGTGCTTATTCCGTTTTACACGGGCGATGATCCGCTGAAAAGCAAAGTTGCTGCAGCTCTTATGCCAGGCTTTTTGCTGTATGGGGGCTTTTATTTGCCGTTTTATTTGTCGGCGCGCGCCAAGTTGCCTAACACATCCGACATGATTCGCCTTATCTTGCGCGATAAGGTAATTCACAATTATTACAGCGGCTACAAGTACCAGCAAAAAATTAAGCTTTTGCCTGCTGACCAGCAAGAACATATGAAGCAGTTCGTCTTTAGCTTGATGTACCAGCTTATCGATTTGGAAAAAGCGTACCTTCGCGAGCTGTATGAGGGCTTTAATTTGGCCGATGAAGCTATTCGTTTTAGCATCTATAATGCGGGCAAGTTTTTACAGAATTTGGGCTACGATTCGCCCTTTAGCGAGGAAGAAACACGCATCTCACCTGAGGTTTTTGCTCAGCTTTCAGCACGTGCCGATGAGAATCACGACTTTTTCTCGGGCAGTGGTTCGTCGTATGTTATTGGTACAACAGAAGAAACTACCGACGACGATTGGGAGTTTTAGCATGAATACTTTGCACGTTGTTTATTTTTCAACGCCGTCCGAAAATACGCACCGTTTTGTAGAAAAGCTGCACGCAAACGCTACGCGCATACCCTTTGACGTCGCGCAACGCGTTCGCGTTGATCACGAATACGTGCTTATTTGCCCTACGTATTCAGGCGGCGGAAAATCGGCACAAGGCGCGCTTGATACGCGCGGTGCTGTTCCGAAACAGGTTATTCAATTTTTGAACGATGAGCATAATCGTGCCTTGTGCCGCGCTGTTATTGGCAGCGGCAACACGAATTTTGGCGACAGTTTTGCAATTGCGGGGCCTATCATTGCGCAGAAGCTGGGCGTTCCTGTGGCGTATCAATTTGAGCTATCGGGCACGCGTGAGGACGTTGCGCGTGTTCAGAAGCTTATCGATGGGGAAGTGGAACTGCCCGCTTGCGCTGTGCCCTCAGCATCTCATTCACACGAAAACGAAAGGTAAGGTTTGCATGTCAACGCCTACATCCGATTCTTATATCGCGCTTAACGCGCTTACTCGTTTCAAAGACCAGGAAGGTCATTTCCATTTTGCAGCCGATAAACAGGCTGTTCAGCAGTATATTGCTACTCAAATTGAGCCGCATCGCAAAACATTTGCATCTGTTCGCGAGCGCCTTGATTACCTGGTGCGCAACAACTATTACGACGAAGCGGTACTGCATGCCTACGATCAGCCGTTTCTTGAAGAACTCTTTGCGCTTGCGTACGCGCAGCACTTTGAATTTCCGTCGTTAATGGGAGCAATGAAGTTTTATACCAGCTACGCTTTGCGCAGCGACGACAAAAAAACGTACCTTGAATGTTTTGAAGAACGTGCGGTGATGTGCGCTTTGTTTCTTGCGCAGGGCGATACTTCACGTGCTCGCGCGCTGACACTTGACATTATTGCGAATCGTTTTCAGCCTGCAACGCCTACGTTTTTGAACGCGGGCAAAAAGCGCCGCGGCGAGTTTATCTCGTGTTATTTGTTGCGCGTTGAAGATAATATGGAGTCGATTGCGCGCGGCATTGCAACCAGTTTGCAGCTGTCAAAACGCGGCGGCGGCGTGGCGCTGTGCCTTACCAATTTGCGTGAAACGGGTGCTCCCATCAAGGGTTTTGAAAACCAAGCAAGCGGCGTTGTGCCTGTTATGAAGCTGCTTGAAGATACGTTTTCGTACGCTAATCAGCTTGGGCAGCGTCAGGGTGCCGGTGCGGTATACTTGCACGCGCATCACCCCGACATCATGCGTTTTCTTGACACGAAACGCGAAAACGCCGATGAAAAAGTGCGCATCAAGTCGCTTTCTTTGGGTGTTGTGGTGCCGAATATCACCTTTACGCTTGCGAAAGAAAATAAGGATATGGCGCTCTTTTCGCCTTATGACGTGCAGAAAGTATACGGTTGCGCCTTAAGCGATATATCGGTCAGCGAAAAATACGACGAGTTGCTTGCTTGCGACCAAATTAAGAAAACCTATATCAGCGCACGTAAATTCTTCCAAACTATTGCCGAGCTGCAATTTGAGTCGGGGTATCCGTACTTGCTGTTCGAAGATACGGTAAACGAGCGCAATCCGCACAAAAAAGCAGGTCGTATTGTTATGTCGAACTTGTGCTCGGAAATTGCGCAAGTGTCAACGCCCAGCACATTTAATGCCGATTTGCAGTTTACGCATGTCGGAGATGATATTTGCTGCAACTTAGGTTCGCTGAATATTGCTGCGGTGATGGATGCTGCACCCGATTTCCCGCGCATCGTAAAAGATGCCATTTATGCGCTCGACAGCGTTTCGCGTTCATCCGACTTGCAGTGTGCGCCGTCTGTTAAACAGGGTAACGAACGCAATCACGCTGTTGGTTTGGGCGCCATGAACTTGCACGGCTTTTTAGCAACGCACAAAATAGCGTACGCTTCTGCAGAGGCGGTCGATTTCACCGACATGTTCTTTTATACGCTTGCGTATCATGCGTTTAGCGCGTCGTGCGACCTTGCACAAACGATGGGTGCTTTTGCGGGTTTTGCGCAATCGGAGTATGCCGATGGCAGCTACTTCAAAAAATATACAGAACACGATATAACACCTGATACAACGCGCGTTTCCGAGCTTCTTCACGAGTGTGGCTTAGCACTTCCTACGCGTGAACAGTGGATTGCTCTTGCAGCGCGTATTGCAAAAGTTGGTCTTGCGAACGCGCATTTGATGGCAGTTGCGCCAACGGGTTCTATCAGCTATTTGTCGTCGTGCACGCCAAGCTTGCAGCCTGTTGTATCTCCTGTTGAAACGCGCAAAGAAGGCAAAGTGGGCCGCGTGTATGTGCCTGCGTATCGCATTGATAACGACAATTATTGCTATTACGAACAGGGCGCCTATGATGTTGGCTTTGAAGCGATTATCGATATTGTGGCCGCTGCGCAAAAGCACGTTGACCAGGCAATTTCTTTAACGCTTTTCATGACATCGCAAGCAACCACGCGCGATTTGAACCGTGCGTACATCTACGCGTTTAAGAAAAAGTGCAACTCGATTTATTATGTGCGCATTCGACAAGACGTGTTAGAAGGAAGCGAGCATTTGGAAAGCGATGAGGTTATCGCTGATCCGCAGGGTGACAAGCCGTTTCGCTGTGATGGCTCGGCTGAGTGTCAGGCGTGCATGATTTAGTGTGCGCGAACGTGCCGGGTGTGTGAGCTGCGCTGACTGTGCCGTTCGTTCGCGCGCCCGCGCAGCCTTTTCGCCCGTTCGTTCGCGCGCCCGCACCACTTGCGCCGTCCGTTCGCGCGCCCGCACCGCCTGCACTGTTCGCTCGTGCCGTTCGCGCAACCTGCCTCGTGCTGTTCGTTCGCTCGTTCGCACGTACGTGATTGAGTGGTGTGCAATTGTTACAGTATGGTACATCGAAAATTTATCGCGTGCACAGGCGGCTGCTTATTCTATTGTGTGCTACTATATAAGGCGACGTAATTATCCGTTACCGCGCTTCTTATCCCAGTTCATGCACCTGTTTGTTGCGTGGCGTTTCAAGAAGCTTTACGAAGAGAAAGGTTTATCGATGCCAACACTTACTCCAGAGATGAAAACATTTATCGAGAACAATTTAGCATGGATTGCAACGGTTAGCCCTGAAGGCGAATTGAATATTGGCCCAAAAATGTCGATGTATGTGGTTGACGACAATCACCTTGGATTCCACGAGCGCACAGCTGGCAAGCATTATCACAATATGGTTGCAGGCAGCCCGCTTGTTATTGCTTTTGCGAATTTGGAAGAAAAGGCTGGTTATCGCTTCCGCGGTAATGTTGTGCTGCACACCGATGACGACTTATACAAACAGCAAGTAGAAGTTGCAAACCAGCGCGGCACCAAAGTTCCTGCAGCTATTCCTGTACTTGAAATTACGCGCATTGAAGATTTATCGGCAGGCGCAAAAGCGGGCACAACTATCGCTTAACAGCATAGTATTTGAGTGAGTTAAGAGGCAAAACGCACATGAAACAAAGCATCGTGTTACATAAGCGCGCCATTGAGGCATTTGAAAATCCCGATGTCGTGCGCCACCGACTGCAGCGTGCATGTGTTGTTTTGCCTGCTGATGTGCGCGATCTTATTCGGCGGCGCTATCCGCATGAAATTCCGTATTCACTTCACGTGATGGACGACACCACCGTATTTTCTATTCCACTTGATGACGACGCGCACTATTGCGTTTCCATTCCATTTCTGCACGTGTTCAACGACAGTTTGATTAACTTCATGCGTTTTGCGGAGCGCGATTTGCATCTTGACATCGTGCGCATTTTCTTTGGACTTGAAAAGCTCATTTGCGTGTACAATTCCTCGTTTACGTACAAAAACGGCAATGTGTATGTTGTAGAGGCGAAGCATAACGCTATCGGCAAGAAAAGTTTGGCTCCTGCTGAACCGGTGCTTTCGCCATCTAAGCAGGCGGTATGCGGCGATTTGTTGATGCGCGTTTCCGCGATTAAAGATATTCCATCGTGTGCTCAGCGTGCACGTTATTTTGAAAGCATTCAGCGCAGCGCTATGCACGATGTAGCGGATATTGCCATTGTATACGACAGAACGTCACTCGATTTAGACACCATCGACGAGGAATTTCGCCAGTTGTGCAATCAAGTGCACGGCATTCAAGACGATGGCCCCGGTTCTGGAATAACCGATTTATAGCGCTCAGCGGTAGTTCAAACGCTTCCCGTGGAACGCCCGCTTCTTGTGGAACGTCCGCTTCCCGTGGAACGCCCGCTCCATACGGTGCAGACGCCCTACCAGCAGTAGCGCGCCCACACAGACCTTGCATTTGCGGCTGTGCCCCAGCGTTGCGCCGTCTGTGCACCACATAACTGCGCTTCGTGCTGTGCCCCAGCGTTGCGCCGTCTGTGCACCACATAACACCTCCGTCACAGAAAAGGATAGGCATACATGGCAGAATATATTGAGGGAAAGCGCCCGATTATTGAAGCGCTGCGTGAAAATATGCCGCTTGCGCGTATTCTTATGGCAGACAATGTGAAGCGTGATCCCTTAGTGCAAGATGTGTTGCGCAAAGCTAAGCAGCGCAATGTTCCTGTGGAAAACGTGCCACGTCAAAAACTTGATGAGGTTTCGCAGCGGGGCGCTCATCAGGGATTTATTGCCTATACGCAGCCCTTTACCTACGTGGGAGTGGGCGATGTTATTGCCCGTGCGCTGCAATCAAACAAAGAGGATGCCAGCAATCACGACGCGCAGCTGGTGGTAGTGCTTGATCACATTACCGATGCGGGGAATTTAGGCGCCATCATTCGCAGTGCAGAATGTGTGGGCGCAGCTGGCGTTATCATTCCGAACAAGCGCTCGGCGCGGGTTGATGCTACAACGTACAAAACGTCTGCTGGGGCAGTGGGGCATATGCCCATTGCGCTTACTGCGAACATCACGCAAGCGCTCAAACGCCTGCAAGAAAACGGGTTTTGGACCGTTGCTGCAACCGAACATGCCTCTGAACAGCTGTGGAGCGTTAACTTGCACGGCAATATTGCGCTTGTTCTTGGTAACGAAGCGCAAGGTGTTTCGCGTTTAGTGCGTGAAGTTTGCGATTTAGAAGGCCGTTTGCCGATGCGCGGTAAGGTGTCTTCGCTTAATGTTGCACAAGCTTCAACAGCATGTATGTTTGAGTGGGTGCGTCAGAATTTCTCGTAAGATGAAACAGCGCGTAACGCCGTCCGCAAAGTTTTCCGCAGGTCAGCCAGCATCGCATTTTGCAGCAGGTTTTACACCGCAGCCAGTAAGTGCGGCGCCTGTGTATCGCCGCTCTCAGCGCAAGCGTGTGTTGCTGATTGACGGATATAATGTGCTGCGTTCGGGGAATTATTATGCGCGCTGCGTGTCCGATCATACTGACGACTTTTTTAACGCTGCACGTGAACAGCTGATTAACGACGTGCTTCAGTTCGCGGGGCGCGATTACAAAACCACGATTGTGTTCGACGGAGCCGGCAATCAATTTTCTGATGGAGCGCCGCTGCGTATTGGCGGTATTGATGTGATATTTTCTCCTGCTGGCGTTTCCGCAGATAAAGTTATTGAGCGGCTTGCTCATTGCGCGCGCGAGGCAGGAGCGGAAGTGCTGGTTGTGTCAAGCGATGCAACGGTGCAAGATACTGCGTTTGGCCTGGGCGTCGATCGCATGAGCGCGCGTGGTTTTTGCACGGAAGTAAAGCGCTCATCGCAGGAAAATCATGTAACGGAGTGTCCGAGCGTTACGGTAAAGCGAACGGTAGCGTCGCGCATCCGTCCTGAAAGCTTGCAAGCTTTACGCGCGCTGCGCGATAGCTTGTAGCGCCGTTCTTCAAAAACGAGCAATCGTTAAAAACGCGCAATCGTCAAAAACAGATAAATTACATACTTTGAAAAAGTTTTTCTTGACCTTCATCTTTTTACATTATATTCTATAAAACTGTACTTTTTACAGAATCAAAGGTGCAATTAAAGGAGGAGAAACCTCGTGGCTCAAGGACAAAATCCTAGTTTAACCAGCCGATACAGAAGCCGTCGAAGCTTTGCAAAAATTCCAAGTGTTATGGATGTGCCTAACCTTATTGCCATCCAAACGGAAAGCTTCAAATGGTTTACTACTGAAGGTATCGATCAAGCATTTGCAAGCATCAGTCCTATCGAAAATTCCGCGAAGGACATGAAAGTTGAATTTTTGGGACACCGCTTTGGCGAGCCTAAACATTCCGTTGATGAGTGCAAAGAAAAAGATGTTTCGTATCAGGCGTCGCTGTATGCGCGCGTCAGCTTAACGAACAAAGAAAATGAGAAAACCGAAGAAGACGTCTTTATGGGCGATTTTCCGCTGATGACACCGCGTGGTACCTTTATTATCAATGGTACCGAGCGCGTTGTTGTATCTCAGTTGGTGCGTTCACCTGGCGTTTATTTCTCAAGCGAAGCCGACAAAACGTCGTCGCGCACCATTTACGGCGCGAAAATTATTCCAAGCCGCGGCGCGTGGCTTGAGTTTGAAACCGACAAGCGCGATGTGCTGCACGTTCGCATCGACCGCAAGCGCAAACAGCCTGCTACCTTGCTTGTGCGTGCCCTTGGTCTTGCGGAAACGAACCAGGAGATTATTGAGCTTCTGGGTTCATCTGACATGGTGCTGCGTACGCTCGATCGCGATCCTGCTACCACGCGTGATGAGTCGCTTATCGAGCTGTATAAGCGCTTCCGTCCTGGTGAGCCTCCTACCATTGATTCTGCGTCAAGCTTGCTTGACGGCTTGTTCTTTAATCCTGTTCGCTACGATTTAGCTGCTGTTGGACGCTACAAAATCAACAAAAAGCTGAAGCTCGATCAAAGCGAAACGGCATCCACGCTTACTCACGAAGACATCGTGCGCACCATGAAGTACATAATCGCACTTCACGATGGACAAGCGGGCTACACAACCGACGACATCGACCACTTTGGAAACAGGCGTATTCGCACGGTTGGCGAGCTTATTCAAAACCAGTTCCGCATCGGTCTTTCGCGTATGGAGCGCGTGGTTCGCGAGCGCATGGGCGTTCAGGAATCAGACAGCGTAACATCGCAGTCGCTCATTAACATTCGCCCGATTGTGGCATCTATCAAGGAATTCTTTGGTTCATCGCAGCTTTCGCAATTTATGGATCAAACGAACCCTGCGGCAGGCATTACGCACAAGCGCCGTTTGTCAGCCCTCGGACCTGGTGGTTTGTCGCGTGAACGCGCTGGCTTTGAAGTGCGCGACGTTCACAATTCGCACTACGGGCGCATGTGTCCTATTGAAACGCCTGAAGGTCCAAACATCGGTCTTATCGGTTCGCTTGCTACGTATGCACGCGTTAACAAGTACGGCTTTATCGAGTCGCCGTATCGCCGCGTTGTTGATGGTAAAGTAACCGATGACATCGATTATCTTACTGCCGATGAAGAAGAAAACTACGTCATCGCTCAGGCCAACGAAGCATTCGACCCTGATACCCGTGTGTTTGGCACGCGCAACGAAAAAGGCGAATTTGTTCCTTCGAAGCGTATTTTGTGCCGTATGAAAGATGCATCGGGCGTGTTTGGTGAGCCGGGCGAAGTTCCGCCTGAAAACGTGAACTACATGGACGTTTCTCCACGTCAGATTACATCAGTTGCAACGTCGCTTATTCCGTTTTTGGAACACGACGACGCAAACCGCGCGCTTATGGGTTCAAACATGCAGCGTCAAGCAGTGCCGCTGCTGCGTCCAACTGCGCCTTTAGTTGGTACGGGTATTGAGCACCGCATTGCGGTTGACTCGGGTGAAATTCTCGTTGCGCAAAACCCTGGCGTTGTTGATTACGTTGACGGCCAAACAATCATCATCTTGAACGACGATGGCGAATACGACGAGTGCCTTATTCCGAAGTTCCAGCGTTCAAACCAAAGTGGTTGCATTAACCATCGTCCGCTGGTTCGCAAGGGCGATCGCGTTGAAGCAGGTGACGTGCTTGCTGACGGTCCGTCGTGCGATGGCGGCGAGCTTGCACTTGGTCAAAACCTGATGATTGCCTACATGCCGTGGGAAGGCTACAACTACGAGGACGCTATCATCGTTTCTGAGCGCGTTGTGTCCGAAGACCTGCTGACGTCTATTCACATTTCAGAGTATGAAATTGATGCGCGCGACACGAAGTTAGGCCCTGAGGAAATTACGCGTGAAATTCCGAACGTCAAAGAGTCGAAAGCAGCGCATTTGGATGCCGACGGCATCATTCGTATTGGCGCTGAAGTGGGCCCCGACGACATTTTGGTTGGTAAAGTAACGCCAAAAGGTGAAACCGAACTTACAGCAGAAGAACGCTTGCTGCGTGCCATTTTTGGTGAAAAGGCACGTGAAGTACGCGATACGTCGCTGAAAGTGCCTCACGGCGCGGGCGGACGCGTTATCGGCATCAACCGCTTCTCGCGTGAAAACGGCGACGAATTGGCGCCCGGCGTAAATGAGCTTATCCGCGTGTATGTTGCGCAAAAGCGTAAAGTGCAGCAGGGCGACAAACTTTCTGGTCGTCACGGTAACAAGGGTGTTATTTCGCGCGTTTTGCCTGTTGAAGACATGCCTTATATGGCAGACGGTACGCCTATCGACGTTATTTTGAACCCGCTGGGTGTTCCTTCGCGTATGAACGTTGGTCAGTTGCTTGAAAACCACTTGGGCTGGGCAGCTAAATGGGGCTGGTCAGACAAGGAAAAAACCGATGAAGTGGTCGAAGGTCCGCTGTACGTTTCAACGCCAGTATTCGACGGCGCAAACGAAGATGAAATTTCAAACGCCATCGAACATGCCAACCGCAACCTCATCAACTTGAACCACGAGCGCTTTGGCGATCTTGCACGCGATGAATTTGTTCCGCAGCTTTCGCGCACCGGTAAAACGTGGCTGTATGACGGCCGCACCGGCGAGAAGTTCCGCGAGCCTATTACGGTTGGTCAAACCTACATTTTGAAGTTAGGCCACATGGTTGACGATAAAATCCACGCGCGTTCAACGGGTCCATACTCGCTTATCACACAGCAGCCACTTGGAGGAAAAGCCCAGTTCGGCGGCCAGCGTTTCGGCGAGATGGAAGTGTGGGCGCTGTATGCGTACGGCGCGTCGAACGTATTGCAAGAAATTCTTACGATTAAGTCGGACGATACGGTTGGACGTAATCAATCGTATGAAGCAATTCTTGATGGACGTAATATTCCAGCTCCTGAAGTGCCTGAATCGTTTAAGGTACTCGTTAAGGAGATGCGTTCCTTGTGCCTGGACGTTGAGCTTGAGAAAGAAGACGACGGCACGTCGCAGGAAAGCCAAGACGTTGCCAGCGATGCAAGCGCTGCGACAAGCGCTGATGGAAGCGCCACCGCGCAGGATGCACAAGCGGCAAGCGATGCGCACAGCGAACATGCAAGCATGCTTGATGACGTCGCGGAAGGACTTGATAATCTTTTGATTGACACACCTGATAATCACAGCGGAGAGGAGCGATAATGTCAGCGGATTTCGATATCACTAATTTTGATGCCATTCGTATTTCTCTCGCCAGTGCCGAAAACATTCGCGATTGGTCGCGCGGAGAAGTAAAGAAGCCTGAAACTATTAACTACCGCACACTGAAGCCAGAAAAAGATGGTTTGTACTGCGAAAAGATTTTTGGTCCTACCAAAGACTGGGAATGCGCGTGCGGCAAATATAAGCGCGTGCGTTTTAAGGGTATCGTTTGCGAGCGATGCGGCGTTGAAGTTACGCGTGCGAAAGTGCGTCGTGAGCGCATGGGCCACATCGAGCTTGCAGCTCCGGTAAGCCATATTTGGTACTTCAAAGGTACGCCGTCACGCTTGGGCTATCTGCTTGATATTACGCCGAAAGATCTTGAAAAGGTGCTGTATTTTGCCAGCTCAATTATTACTTCTGTCGATAAAGCTGCGCGCGAGGAAGACCTTGACGAGTTGCGTGATGAGCTTGTTGCCGATTTGGAAGAGCTTGATAGCGAACGCGACAAAATCATCGAGGATTTGCGTAGGCATTCAACCGATTACGTTCCTGCAGAAGATGAGTTCGTCGACGACATCGATCAAGACGACTTGCTTTCTCCAGAAGAAGTAGAATCTGAAATTGCCGATGTGTATGACGAGTTCAACGAGCGTAAAGACCTGCGTCAAGAAGCGTTCGAAACCTTCCAGCACATCGAGCCAAAACAGTTGCTTTCCGATGAGGCGCTCTACCGCGAAATGCGCAAGAATTACAGCGACTATTTCAAGGGCGGCATGGGTGCTGAAGCGGTGCGCGACCTGCTTGATGCTATCAATTTGAAAGAAACATCCGAGCAGCTGGTGGAAGTTATTGCCAGTGCGAAAGGCCAAAAACGCGCAAAAGGAATTAAGCGCTTGAAAGTTGTTGACGCGTTTTTGAAGTCGGGAAATAACCCCTCGAACATGATTCTTGATGTTATTCCTGTTATTCCGCCCGATTTGCGCCCTATGGTGCAGCTTGACGGTGGCCGTTTTGCAACCAGCGACTTGAACGACTTGTACCGCCGCGTTATCAACCGCAACAACCGTTTGAAGCGCCTGCTCGATTTGGGTGCGCCTGAAATTATTGTGAACAACGAAAAGCGCATGCTGCAAGAAGCTGTCGACTCGCTGTTTGACAATGGACGCCGCGGACGCCCGGTAACTGGTCCTGGCAATCGCCCGCTGAAGTCGCTGTCTGACACGCTTAAAGGTAAGCAAGGACGCTTCCGTCAAAACTTGCTGGGTAAGCGCGTCGACTATTCAGGCCGTTCTGTAATTGTTGTAGGCCCTGAACTGAAAATGCATCAATGCGGCTTGCCGAGTGCGATGGCGCTTGAGCTGTTCAAGCCCTTCGTGAAAAAACGCTTAATTGAGCTGGGCATTTCTGAAAATGTTAAAGGTGCAGAAAACGCGATTAACGAAGGTCGCGAGCAAGTTTGGGACGTTTTGGAAGAAGTTATTCGCGAACATCCCGTGCTTTTGAACCGCGCACCTACGCTGCACCGCTTAGGTATTCAAGCCTTCGAGCCCGTTCTTGTTGAAGGAAAAGCAATCAAGCTTCATCCGTTGGTGTGTACGGCGTTTAACGCCGACTTCGACGGCGACCAAATGGCTGTTCACGTGCCACTGTCGTCTTCGGCGCAAGCTGAAGCACGCGTTCTTATGCTGTCGACAAACAACATTAAATCGCCTGCTCATGGTCGTCCTTTGACCGTTCCTACGCAGGATATGATTATCGGTTTGTACTATCTTACGGCAGCACGTGACGGCTTCCCTGGTGAAGGCCGTGCCTTTATCGATTTTGCTGATGCACGCGCCGCGTATGACGCGCGCGCCGATGTCGATTTGCAGTCGAAAATTTTTGTTCGCCTTACGCGCGATACAAAAGTGGCAACCGCCTTCAACACCTTCGAGGATTATAAGGCTGGTCAGCGCTTGGAAACCACCATCGGCCGCATTACGTTTAACGACGTGTTGCCCGATGATTATCCGTTCTTGAACTACGTTATGAACAAGAACGAAATCAGCCGCTTAGTGCAAGATGTGTGCAACACCTATTCCGACTCTGAAGTGCCGTCCATTCTTGATGGTTTGAAGAGTGCCGGCTTCCATTATGCTACGCGAGCAGGCGTTACCGTTTCGGTGTACGATGCTACCATTCCTCCGAAAAAGAAGGAAATTCTTGCATCGGCTGATGAAAAGGTTGCGTTTATCGACGACAATTACGAGTGGGGCTTGCTTTCTTACGACGAGCGTCACGGCAATATCGTTGACATTTGGAACGAAGCTAACGAAGAAGTGGGCGAAGCGATGGCCGAAAACTTCGATCGCTTTAACCCCATCTACATGATGGCATTCTCGGGAGCTCGTGGTAACATCAAGCAAATTCGCCAGCTTGCTGGTATGCGCGGACTTATGTCCGACCCGAAAGGCGAGATTATCGACCGTCCTATTAAGGCAAACTTCCGCGAAGGCTTAAGCGTGTTGGAATACTTCATTTCAACGCACGGCGCACGTAAAGGCTTGGCAGACACGGCACTGCGTACAGCAGACTCTGGTTACCTTACGCGCCGTTTGGTTGACGTTGCGCAAGACGTTATTATTCGTGAAATCGATTGCGGCACCAGCGATGGTGTGTTGTACGAGCTTCACAACGCGAAAGGCGAAGTTGACGAAAACTTGGTTGGCCGCTGCTTGCTTGAGGACGTTGTTGCGCCTGATGGGGAAGTGCTTTACCACGCAGGTGAGTACCTTGAGTCCGAGAAATCGCTGGCGCACTTGGCGTCGCGCGGCGTGACGCACGTTCGCATTCGTACCGTTATGACGTGCCACGCTCACGAGGGCGTGTGCCAGAAGTGCTACGGTTGGGACCTTGCAACCGCGCGTCCTGTGAATATCGGTACCGCAGTTGGTATTATTGCTGCTCAATCGATTGGTGAGCCTGGTACTCAGTTGACGATGCGTACGTTCCATACGGGCGGCGTTGCTGGTGACGACATTACGCACGGTTTGCCTCGTGTTCAAGAGTTGTTTGAAGCACGCAAGCCAAAAGGTATGGCTGTGCTTGCAGAAATTGCTGGTACTTTGCAAATTTCTGGCGACAAGAACCAAAAAATCCTTACGGTTCACGACCAAAAAGGCAATATTCGCGAGTACACGGTTTCGGCGCGCGCACAAATGCAGCCTGGCATTGTTGATGGATGCGAAGTGAAAGTGGGCCAGCAGCTTACGCGCGGTTCTATTAACCCGCACGATTTGTTGCGCTTAACCGATCCTAATACCACGTTGCGCTACATCGTAAACCAAGTTCAAGGCGTATATGTATCGCAAGGTGTTGATATTAACGATAAGCACATCGAAGTTATTGCACGTCAGATGCTGCGCAAGCTCACCGTACTTGACCAGGGCGATTCTCACTACTTGCCTGGCAAGCAAGTGAACCGCTACGAGTTCCAAGATGCTGCAAACGATCTTATTGCGGAAGGCAAGCAGCCTCCGGTAGGTCAGCCTTTGCTGTTGGGTATTACGAAGGCATCTCTTGCTACTGAGTCGTGGATGTCTGCAGCATCGTTCCAGGAAACTACCAAAGTTCTTACCGATGCAGCTATTGAAGGCAAGGTTGATGAACTGTGCGGCTTGAAGGAAAACGTAATCATTGGTAAGCACATTCCTGCAGGTACGGGCCTTAAACGTTACCGCAACACGAAGCTTACGTATCACGGCGCTCCTATCGAGAAGGGCTCAAATGACGCGCTGCCCGACTACGCGCCTGAAGCGTTGCGCGACATCGAAGCTTTGTTGCCTCAGCCTGAAGACTGGTCGCTTGATAACGATGGCTATTTGCACATCAACAACAAGTATTACAGCGGTCATCGCGGTGTTCAGCTTGATCCTGAAGAAGCGCGCTTGTACATTTATGACGATTTGGGCGTGTCGCAGCGCTGGGCAAACAAGTTTAGCGAAGCTGGCATTGAAACGGTAGCCGACCTAATTGGCCACTCCGAAGATGACTTGCTGCGCATTGAGGGCATTGGTTCGAAAGCTATTGAAGAGCTGAAAGCTGGCCTTGAAGCCCACGACTTGCTTCATGTTATCGAAGAGGATATTGCAGCTTCAAGTAGCGATATGTCGCAGTTGCTTGACATGGTATTTTCACCTGATGACGACATTCTAATTGGGGGAGATCATCCTGCAACGTTCTCGACAGAAGGCGAAGACATGTTAGGCGAAGCGCTGCCTCCGCGTTCGTATCAGCGCAATTTGCAAGAACTTGATGCGCTGTTAGGCTCGATGGATTCGTACGGCTTTAACGTAACAACAGCGCAAAAAGAAGCTGCCTCAAACGCGCGCCAGGCACAAGGTTTTGACGATGATGATGCCATGAGCGCCGATGATGATATGGAACATTCAACCGATGGTGATACCGCCAGCGACGCTGATCCTTGGGAGCATCATGACGACGCGGGAGATGATGCATAAACGCTGGTATAGCGTATAAAGGAGTTCACTATGAGCGGGCTTGAATGGGTGGTAAGCAGCAGGCGTGCACCTCATCGCAGAGGTGTCGTTTGTCTGCGCGCAAGAGTTTCGCAGCCCGCTTGTAGCAGTGCGCGCCTGAAAGTGCGCGTTCAGAAACGTTTTTGACGAGAGGCATTCCAGCTTAGCTTGTGTAAGTTAAGCTGGTTTTGCTTTTTCAGCGCGTTTGAATAAGTTTGAACGAGCTTGTTATTGCGCTTGACATGCGTTTGAACCTTGTTGTTGAACAAACGTTTCTGCACTACACGTTTACGAATTGAGGAGTATTATCGTGTCTGGATTATTTGGTACCGACGGCGTTCGAGGCGTCGCAAATCGCGATTTGACGTGCGAAATTGCCTTCAAATTGGGGCAGGCAGCCGGTGCGCTTTTGGGTGATTCTATCGTTATTGGCAAAGATACGCGCAAGTCGGGCGACATGCTTGAAGCATCCGTTGCAGCCGGTGTCATGAGCGCTGGCGGAACTGCGCTGCTTGCAGGTGTTATTCCAACGCCTGCTGTGGCATATCTTACGCGCACGCTCCAGTGCGCAGGCGGTATTGTGGTGTCAGCTTCGCATAACCCGCCTGAGTACAACGGCATCAAGTTTTTCGACGCGCAAGGCTATAAGCTTACCGACTTTAACGAGCATCGCATTGAAGATTACGTCTATACGTGCGCACGCGGTGGCATTGAGCATCCGTTTCTTGATACGCTGTCACCTCACACTCCTCAAAATACTTACGAATTGCCTGTTGGAGCCCGTGTTGGCCGCGCCCGCTACCTCGATGATGCCTGCGATCAGTACTGCGCACACATCATCGATGCCATCACGAAGCAAGGCATTTCGTTCAAGGGTTTGCACATTGCTCTTGATGTGGGACACGGCGCTTCCACGCATACAAGCCGCCGCACGTTCGAAGAGCTTGGCGCACGTGTGAGCACTATTAACGACAATTACAACGGCTTTGACATCAATGTCAAGTGCGGTTCAACGCACTTAGAGCCGCTGCGTGCGTTAATGAAAGAAACGGGAGCTGACATTGGCGTTGCGCACGACGGCGATGCCGATCGCGTAATTTTGCTTGCGCCTGATGGACGCGAAATTGATGGCGATATTATGCTTGCAGTGTGCGCGCTTGATCTTAAAACACGTCATCAGCTGCAAGAAAACACGGTTGTGTCAACCGTTATGTGCAATTTAGGCCTTGTGGATGCGATGAAAGCAGCTGGCATCCGCGTGGTTCAAACGCAAGTTGGCGACAGGCATATTCTCGAAGAAATGCTGCTGCACGGCTATAATATTGGCGCCGAGCAGTCGGGTCACATGATTTTGTTCGATTACAACTCAACAGGTGATGGACTTATGAGCGCGGCGCAGTTCATTGCTGCATTTATTCGCAGTGGCATGCCGCTTGATAAGCTTATCGATGTCGTTCACAAGTACCCGCAAATTTTGCTGAATGTGCCCGTCGCGCATAAAGAAAAGCTAGCTCAAAGTGCCGAAATTCAAGATGCCATTCACAGCGTAGAACAACAACTTGCAAACGAAGGGCGTGTTTTGGTGCGTGCAAGTGGCACCGAGCCGCTTGTTCGCGTTATGATTGAAGCGCGCGATGTTGAGCGTGCCCAAGAGCTTGCTAATCGGATAGGCGAAGTAGTCAAGCGCGCACTTGCGTAAAGTGCCAGGTAGTAGCTGTATAACGTGTGGTGCGCGCTTTGCGGAAGCACCGCAGTGTTGCCGTCGGTGAGCGTTGTGTTCGCTAGCACGTTTTCAAGCCGCCACCATGCTTGGCACGTTCGCCCGTTTACACCGTTCGACCTTACGCTCAGCATGTTACGCACATTAAACCTGATAGCGCTAATATTTTACGGAAATGCGTCCGTAAAATATTAGCG
>CAMPNZ010000017.1 GCA_946892075.1 uncultured Coriobacteriales bacterium | reverse complement strand
GTAGCTGCTGACTGCAATACTGGTTTGGTTGATATGCACATGAAAGGCGATCCAACCACCATGCAGCAGCAAACAAACTACACGGATATTGTTGCTGAAGTGCGCGATTATCTGCGCGAACGCTGCAATCTTTTGCAAGAAATGGGTATTGCTAGGGAACGCATCTGCGTTGATCCGGGCCCTGGATTTGGGAAAACTGCCGAACAAAGCCGCACGCTTATGCGCAACTTGCAAGAGTTCGTGCATCTGGGCTATGCCGTCATGTGCGCTCCTTCTCGCAAAAGCTACGTGGGTGCAACGTATGGCATCGAAAAGCCGCTCGATCGCGATGAAGCGTCCGCGCAAGAGGCTCTTATGGGCGCTGAACTGGGCGCTTGTGTTCTCCGTATGCACAATGTTAACGCTACGCAGGCCGCGCTGAAGCAGTTTCTGCCGCTTGCTGTTGTTGCGCTTGGGTGCAATGTGGCGCTTGTCGATGACGCAGCGCAGGGAGTCGATGCGAAAATTGCCCAGCTGAACATGGCTATTGGCGCGCTCTGTTCGCTTCCCGATACCACGCTGGTTGATGCGTCGCGTTTTTATGAAAGCGAGCCCGCGTATAAGGAAGACCAGCCGCGTTTTGTGAATGCTGTGGTTGCACTGCGAACGGGGATTGCGCCTCGTGACCTGCTGAAATACTTGCATGCTATTGAAAACAGCCTAGGGCGTGTGCGCGCAGAGGAAAACGGGCCTCGTACCTGCGATTTGGACATCATCGACTATCAGCTGTACGTAAGCGACGATGAGCAGTTGACGCTTCCGCATCCGCGCGCGTGTGAGCGCTTTTTTGTGGTGGATCCGTTGCGTGAAATTTTGCCGTCGTTTACGTTTGCGAACGGCACGAAACTTGCTGATGTGCAGCCGTGTTTTGGGAAAGCAGAAGCGCTTACGCGAAGTGGGGCTGCGTATGAACCACCAGCTGCTCAACAGGAATAAGGTGCCGTTTTTGAAGCGTGCGCCGGGCACAAATGGTGCTCCCATCAGCCGGACGATGCCGCCCGCAAACATCCAAGCATGTACAGATAACAGCACGTCAAGTGGCGATATGTGGCAATCGGCACTTCGTTGCTATCACGTTCCCGCGCGTTTGTGGAATCAGAACACGCAAGCGCAATTTCTGTGTGCCACTGATGAACATAATAATCACGTTCACCTTGAGTCTGCGCTTTTGCCCAGTTTTGACGTCTATGAATTTCATGAACTAAGCTCCACTAACATTCTTGCCAAACAAGCAATTGACGCGGATGCGCCTGAAGGCACGGCGGTGCTTGCGCATCAGCAACGGGCTGGTTATGGGCGTCAAGGACGAACATGGAACAGCCAACCAGGTGGAATGTATCTTTCGTTTGTGCTTCGTCCGCGCGTTCGGCAGGCCGAGTATCCGTCACTTGCCCTGGTGGTTGGGCTTGCGCTGCGCAATTTTCTTGCCGAGCGTTTGCGGAGAACACCGTGCGAGCATCTTGCACGCTTTCTTAGCGTGAAGTGGCCAAACGATGTTCTAGCGCCGTGCAGCGTTCCCGATGGTGCAGATGCTGCCGATGCTCCACGTGCCGCCGCACCCGTTGCACTTGATGCTCCTAACGGCGCCAGTACCGCCGCTCTCGCCGCTGTCGCCGATGCTTCTACTGCCGCCAAGGTGCGCGTCTCCGCTGCAGCCGACGTTTCCACCGTTCCCCATGTTCATGAAAACGGCGCAAGCTCAACACACGCCACGCAAGAGCACCCAATGGGCAAGCTAGCAGGCATTTCATGCGAGGTGCATCAAAACGCTTTGTGCGTTGGCGTTGGCTTGAACATTCTCGTTCCAGAAACGTGCCAGAGCACGTCAGCCCCAAGCATGGTATCGCAGCCCCTGTTTGCGCCTGCATATTGGGAGAACATCGCAGCTTTGCCTCTTTCTGGTTCGCACGAGTATATTGCGCGCTTTGCGTGCGATTTTCTTGCGTATTTTTCGGCCCCGTATGCGCTTTGGCAGGAAAAGGGCTTTACGCCTTTTGTTGACGCGTACACAAAATTCTCGTATTTAACAGGCAAAATGGTTCATATCGTGAACCAGAACGGCACCGAGCACGCGCGTGGACGCGTAGCGGGCGTTCATCCAAGCGGTTGTCTGTTAGTAAACACTTCCTCAAACGCTCGTTTAATTTCGTCAGGTGAGGTACATATTACGCATATATCCGACTACCATAGTAAAAATGGGAAATGAGGAAGATATATGACAGATTATTCAACAACCAAGCCTGTGCGCATTGGCGCCGATAGCGCTGATGGCGCTACGAACGCATCGACACCATCAAACGAATCTGTTATCGGCACGTATGAAGCACAAGCAACGCCCGCGCAAGAACCCGTTGCACAAGCAACGCCCGCTTCCCCCAACAACAAGCACCAGCAAGACCAACGCGTGTCGCGCCTGGGAACAAGCCCGCTTGGCGGCTTGATTGCAGAATTTGCGCTTCCTGCCATTACTGGCATGATCGTCAGTGGTGCCTATGCTGTTATCGACTCGGTTTTTCTTGGGCAAGCTATGGGCTCAATAGGACTTTCAGCTGCAACGGTTGCAGCTCCGTTCATGATTCTTATTGTCGCATTCGGTGTTCTTATCGGAAACGGCGGAAACACGCTTGCGGCGTTGCGTTTAGGCGAAGGAAAAGTGGACGAAGCCGAGCACGTTCTTGGCAATACCGTGTTGCTGTGTTTGGTGTTGGGTATCGCGGTGTTTGCAGCGGTGTGTGTACCTGCGGTTATGGATGGTCTGCTTGCGCTTTCAAGCGCAACGCCCGAGGTAGCGCCATTTGCGCGTACATTCATTACGATTATCGGTGCGGGTATGTTTGTGCAGATGATTGGCATATGCGTGAACAATTTTATCCGCAGCGCCGGCGCGCCCAACCGCGCACTTATTACGATGCTCATCGGTACGGTGGTGTGCATTATCGCGAACTACCTGCTGGTATTGCGATTCGGCCTCGGCGTTGAAGGAAGCGCGCTTGCTACCCTTATCGGACAAAGCGTTACCGCTATTTCTGTTTTGTGGTATTTCACGAAAACGAAAAATGTTGCGTTTCGCTTGCGCGTGAAAAATCTTCGGCCGCGTGCGCACCTTATAAAAACCATGATTGTACTGGGCATTCCAAGTTTCATCGTACAAATTGGTATTGCGGTGTTGTGCGTTGTGCTGAATATTCTTATTGTGCAATACGGCGAAACAAGCACCATCGGAACCGTCGGTGCGCTGGCGTCCATCGGCGTTGTGCAGCGTGTTGCGCTGTTTTCGATTTTGCCGCTGGTGGGCATTACCGTGGCAATTCAGCCCTTGCTTGGCTTTAACTATGGCGCAAAATTGTACAGCCGCGTGAAATCGACGCTTCTGTATGGCATTGTTATCAATACGGTATTTTCCCTTGTAATGTGGCTTATCATCAGGCTTTTCCCTTTGCCTATCGTACAGGCATTTGGCATATCAAACCCCGATTTGCTTGCTTACACCGAATTTGCGATGCAAGTGCAGCTGTTTATGTTGCCGCTGGTGGGCTTCCAAATTGTTGGTTCGAACTATTTTCAAGCAACAGGTCAGCCAACCATTTCGATCATTTTGTCGCTGATGCGTCAGATGCTTGTGCTGGTTCCGGTGTTGCTGACCATCAATTTGTGGATGCCGCAGCTTTTTCCCCAGTTCACGCAACTGGACTGCCTCAATTTTGCCATGCCGCTTTCCGATATTATTTCTACAACGGTCGCGCTTATTTTTGTGGTTCGTGAAGTGCGCCGGCTTAATCGGACGATGAAAGAGGGTTCCCGTACCCGCACGCTCGCACCATAGTACGCATGCTCGCACCATGGTACGCATGATCATTTACCATATCTCCGTCGCGCATGCATACAATTAAATCATTTTGTAACACAAGTTTTTTTGTACTTTTATATAATGATGCTACGTTTTTTCACGAAAAGGAGCATCAATGGCTACTACACAGGAACACAATCACACGAACGCGCAACATTCTTGCAGTTCACGCAAACATTTGTGCGTGGAAGCGTCTTCGCCTTCGCATGCGGTAGCACTCGTAGCGCTTACGACTGCATTTATGGTGGTCGGCGCTTGGATTAGCGTTCCTTTGGGCCCGGTGCCTTTCACGCTGCAAACGTTTGCGCTGATGCTGGCGCTGATGATTCTGCCGCTGCGCCTCAGCGTTGCCGCAACAGCGTGCTATTTACTGCTGGGCGCTATTGGGCTGCCCGTTTTTGCGTCCATGCACGGCGGCCTTGGCATTTACTTCGGCCCAACTGGTGGTTTCATCTGGGGATTTTTCCTTGGCATGGTACTTGCTAGTGCGCTGACCTACGCGCTCGAGAACGTCATTCACAACTTTGTTGCAACGCGTGCAATCGCGGGTGTTGTGTTCTCGCTGGTGGTGCACGTGTGCGGACTGGTGCAATTTATGGCTGTTATGCATGTAGACCTTGTAAAAGCACTGATGGTTACCACAGTACCTTTTGCGGTGGTCGATGTGCTTAAAATTGTCGTTGCTGTTATTGTTGCCAGCGCCGTTGTTCGCGCACTTCAGCACCGCACCGCGTAAACGTGCTGAACGGTGTTCACGCTGCAGTCAAGCTTGTGTCACCGTCCACTACGAAGCGTCTGCAATCGACGGAATTGCAATAATAAAACACGCGCCACCACCTGCGCGATTAACCGCTTCAACGGTGCCGTCGTGCTGTTCAACAATGGTTTTCACAATCGAAAGCCCCAGCCCCGTTCCACCGGTTGTGCGCGCACGCGACGCGTCCGTGCGATAAAAGCGCGCAAACAGCAACTTTGGATCAACATCGCCAAATCCTGTGCCATCATCTTTCACTTGAATAATAGAGTTGCCTTTAAGCCCGCATAACTCAATATCAATGTGTCCATCAGGCTCAATGAAGCGCGATGCGTTTTCAATAAGATTGGTAAGCGCCTGTTTCAGCTTGTTTGCATTCCCCAAAATATCAGGCGCTTCGCCCGTAATTTTCACGTTCGCTTTGCGGTCTTGCAAAATAGGTTGCAGCGTGTTTACCACTTCGCTTGCAATGGTGCGCAAATTCACGCGCGCAAGGTCAACGTGAACGCTGTCATTTTCAAGGCGTGTCAGTGATAACAAGTCGTTTACCAGGTCGGATAAGCGCGTGCTTTCCGTAATAATAGTGTTTTGGAAGCGCTCGCGCATTGTAGGCGGCAAATCGGGGTCAAGCAGCATTTCCGCAGTTCCGCGAATGGCCGTAAGGGGAGTGCGCAGCTCATGAGCCGCATCGCTTACAAATTCTGCCTGGCGCTTTTCTTTGCGCATTAAATCGGCGCGTTGGTTGTCCGTTTTTTTCACGATTGCTGCCAAAATTGAATTAATCTGATCAACTTCATCAAGATAGCCTTCAGAGCGAAAAATAGGGCACTGACCTGCGCGGTAGGCTTCAAGTTTGGCTGCAAGACTCACCAGCGGTTCCGATAAAAAGCCGCCAATAATAAGTGATAATGCAAAAGAAATAATCGCCACGGGAATAAGTAAAAACATTGCGCGCGCAGAAAGATGCCCCAGCACAATGCACGCTGCAAGCACAAGGGAAGTTGACAGCACAACCAGAAGCGTGCACATAAACGCAAAATATGTTTTCAAGCGTTTGACGATTTCGTCCTTTTTATGCCGTTTACCTGCGTTTATACAACGCGGAATCGATAGCCGTATCCGCGTACTGTTTCTACGAGCGTTGGGTCATAACCCGCTTTGCCAATTTTGTCGCGCAGACGCTTGATATGCGTGTCAACGGTTTTTGTTTCCGTAAGAAATTCCCAGCCCCACGCATCGCGCAACAAATCTTCACGCGAAACAACTTTTCCTGCTTGCTTCATAAGGCTTGCAAGCAGCTCAAATTCGCGCGGCGTTAAGTCGAGAGAGCCGTTATCACCTGTTGCAGTGTGTGAGTCTTCATCAAGCGTAATGCCGCTTACGCTTATCGAGTTGTTGGCGCTTGCTCCTTCAACACCGTTCCCACGACGCAGCAGCGCATGAATGCGCGCCACCAGCTCACGAACGCCAAAAGGCTTTGTCAGGTAATCATCGCCGCCAATTTCAAGGCCTACCACCTTGTCAAGTTCGGTATCGCGCGCCGATAAAAACAAAATAGGCGCACTTGAAATGGAGCGCAGGCGACGGCACAGTTCAAATCCGTCCATATTAGGTAGCATTACGTCAAGAATGAACAGGTCGTAATTGTTGCGGCGTGCAAGCGCAAGCGCTTCTTCGCCATTTGCGCTCTCATCAGGCGCGTAACCTTCTTTTCGCAGCGCATAGGTAACAAATTCCGTAATTGAAGCCTCATCGTCCACAACAAGCACACGCTTAAGAGATTCAGCCATATATGCTCCTTATCATGATAGTGGTAGCAATACGTCTACAAACATTTTTCTTTCATTTGTATAATATAACGATTTAAGGTCTTATTTCGCGTCATTTTGTAAAAAGGTGATTTTATGCTGCTTTGTGTTGATGTTGGAAATACCCAAACGGTTCTTGGTGTGTACGAAGGTGGGCATCTGCGTGTTATGTGGCGCATTTCAAGTGAAGCGCACCGCAGTGCCGATGAGATAAAGCTGCACGTCAAGGGGCTGTTTTCGCTTGACGACATCGATTGCAGGCACGTGGAAAGCGCGGTGTTGTCGTGTGTTGTTCCGCCGCTCAGCGGCGCGTGGACCGATGCGCTGAACAGCCTTTTTGCACACAAGACGCTGATATGTAACGCGCGCACGGTTCCCGAGCAGCTTTTCAAAACCACGTATCCGCGCAAGGAAGAAATTGGTGCTGACCGCGTGGCCGATGCCATTGCCGCACGTTATATGTTTGGAGAACCGGTCGTGGTGGTTGATTTTGGAACGGCAACAAACATTGAAGTTATCGATAAACAGGGATATTTTGTTGGCGGTATTATTGCACCTGGTGTGAATACCTCGGCAGATGCGCTGTTTGCTCATGCGCGCAAGTTAAGTTCGACCGAGCTGTTTGCACCTGATCAGCCCATTGGTTGCAACAGCGCCGACGCCATTCGTTCGGGCATTGTGTTTGGGGAAGCTGAAAAGGTGTCGGGGCTGGTAGCGCGCGTGTTTCAGCAGCTTGGATACAGCACCCATATTGTTGCAACAGGTGGCTTGGCCGATGTTGTGGTGCCTCATATGCGTCAGCATGTTGCTGTGTGCCCGTATTTGACGCTTGAGGGAATGCGCATTTTTCACAACAGCGTGACGCGTGTGTCGAAGTGACGTGCCGCGGGAACGGGTACGGGCGCGGGTGCGAACGCGGGCGCGGTGGTGTGTTCCCGGGTGCACGTTGTGGTGCCGCGTGCGCGGTGGTGGCGGCGTGCGCGGCAGCGTAACGGTTGCGCAGGAACGTGACGTGCGACACGCGTATGTCAAGCGGAAAACAAAAAAATTTGCAAATCCGTTTGGGGCAATATCGTACTTTTCCTTTTCTGCCTTATAAGAGTCAAGGTCAATCTCTCCGAGTGCATATCGTTCGTAGAGCTTTCGCTTGCTATCCTGCAGGGCACGGAGTTTCTTTTCCTGCTTCGTAACGGTATTTCCGTCAGCGGTCCATAGAAACATCTGACTGACAATCTCAGCAGCTTCCTTATCCGGCTCCATACGCCCGTCTGCGCTCTTTTTCCGGCGTTTCTTTATGTGCTACGTCACGCCCTCCGCACTTCCAAAGCGCCATCGGGTGATGAGCGATCCGTGCAAGAATGTCGGCATCCTCAAAAAGCAATTCCGGTTGATATTTCCCATCTGCAAAGGCCCGCCAGAAGGCAAGCTCCGTATCCTCCGGTTTGAGTATATCGGACAGATAGATTTTTACCTGCTTCTGCGCGTCGGCAAGGTCAAAACGTTCTCCGCGGCGCAGCACAGGCGTCAGATCCGTTTTGATTTTATGGAGCGATATGTTTCCGAACCCTTCAAGATCAAATTCTTCCGGTACATTCTCCGAGGCAATAGCCGAATAGAACATGACACACTTTTTGAAAAGCCGCTCCTGTGTTTCGTCAAACAGTCCATACTTTTGCATGCTGAACATATCATAGAGATCCCGCGGCGCAGCACGATTTAGGAGTGCTACCGTTTTTGCGGCGAAGATCTCCATTGGATCAACGCTCAGCACTGTAAGCGTCTGACTGGTCCATGGGAGGCAGCACGTTCTTCGTGACACAGGGAGGACATGACAGCGGAGCATATAGTTGATCTCTATTTTGAGGTTGTCTTTCATTCCACCAGCATTGATATACTCGTACACAAAAGAATCCAACGCATGATATTGCTTTGATTTCAGGCTGAGCGAATATCCCGCCGCCTCCATATATTTTTGGATATGCGAATGGATTTGTTTTCTTTCCACAAGCATAGGCTCCCGTGGGACATCCTTTGAAAAGTCGAGATCAATATCCACCGAGAGGCGAGGCAGATTGAAAATCGTCAGGTTGATTGCCGTGCCTCCTTTCAGAGCCAAGCCGTCCGCCAACAGAGGGTCGCTCTCCATAAAGGTCAGAACATCCGCAAGGCGGCAGACCTTTTCGAAAGTATCGCGGACAAAGCCAAGATCTTTTGCCTGCCTGCCGAGAAAAATACGATCAAACTGCATCATAATCAGTTACTCCCTTGTTTATGATGGATTTCAGATTCTTTGGAGCGAACAGCTTCCATTTAGGAAAAAGAACAAAGTCATTCTGTTTTTCAAAAAGATATGTTTTGCTGGAAGATGACCGCTTTTCGCATTCTGCAAAAAAACGCTCCGGCAGAGCCAATTCCTCCCGCATTGATTCAAGGATATAACCGGTCTTTTGATATAACTGCCCGCGTCCGTATAACTCCAAAGAAGCAAGCAGCTTATCGCTGTCAAGGGTCGGTATCAAGAGAAGGCAGCGCAGCAATTCTTCCAATCCGCCTATTTTTTCAAAATCTGCAATACTGTCTATCACCGTCCGCTCGATTGAAGTTACCCGAATACCGGTATTCGTTTTCGTTACACCAACGCTTCCACGATATGTCAAAGGACAGTAGGTCAATCCGTCATACGAAAATGTTTTTACACGTTTCTCACTGGCAAAATAGACATCATAGAAAACTTGATTTGCATATCCGTAAAACTCAAATGCACTGTGATGGGATACATACGAAGCATCCGTCACACGAGAAGCTATCTGATAACGGTTCGGTATTGCTTGTCCCGTTTCCATACTGATAACCGCATATAGGTCTCGCCGTATGCGCTCGATATATCCTTTTTTAAGGTAGTTTCGTATTTGCCAGGCAGCCGCATTTTCTGAACCGACAAGCTGCACCAAATCCTGGTGGGTAAAACAGCGCAAATTGGCGAGCTCCTTATAAAGATCCATTGCGATCCCTCCTTCCGTTTTTATAACAGCACAAAACAAGGGGAAATGCAATGGTTTCGTGCGATTTCAGAAACGCAAATTTTTATATATGCACGAAACTATTAGAAAACACCTTGTTTCGTGCAATTTCAAAAATAGATGTTTATCGATTTGGCTCTTTGCTTTTTCCGGGCTTACGCTCTGTCGCAGTTCGCTCAACATTTTGCTTCAAACTCTCACGGACCGAAGGCTTTTTTTCCTGTTCCTTTGCGTACCCACGACGCACCTGTGTCAGAAAGAGATCGACACGCCCTGGGTGAGATTTGTTTATCAGACAACGGAAAATATCACAGGTCTTATCGGCCGTCGCAGCGTAGAAATCCTTATGTGTATAGGGAAACTTTTGTCTTTCCAGAGGGCAAATTCGCAGTCCTGTTCTTCACAGAAGAAGCCCTTTTGGCACGCGCTTGCGTGCAATGCGGGTGCGTCCGTCGGGGCGTTGTGTCGGGTTCGACGGCGGGAATCGTGCCGGGTTCGACGGTGGGAATCGTGCCGGGTTCGGCGGCGGGAATCGTTCGTAAAACAAGTTTTTGAACTGGTGAAACGCTAAGCTACAAAAAAATTTTTCCAAAAGAAAAAAATTTCTTGCTCCGTGTACTCACAAAAAATAATATATTGTCGTATAATTACCCTGTCGACAAAAAAAGCGTACAAATATACGCTTTATGAGCGCTACATTTAAAGTTAGGCGTTGGTTATTCTACAAGTAAGGAGTTGCATTTATGTTTACTGAGCAAGCAAAGTATTTGAAGCACGTAGTAGTAGGCGCGTCGTGTGCGTGTGCCGTCGCAGCAACAGTATTTGGTGTGAGTGGAATGGTTGCAACTTCTCCGTTGCAGCTTGCGCACGCCGATCAAAGCGCTGAACAGCCACAATCTACTTCTGCCGACTTCCGCGCCTTTACGACATCTATCGGTCAAGGTGCCCTAAACGATATTTACACCAGCTGTAAATTTGCGTCGTACAACGTGTTTGATGGTGTGCACGATGCCGCAACGCTTGATCATGTGTCCGATGCATTAACCCAAATTAAAGCCATAAATACCTATCGCGAAAGCGTTGGATTACCCGCGTTGCGCGTTTCTCCCAAGCTTATGATAGAAGCTCAATGCGATGCGCATTATGCCGACAAAGTAACATCACATCCTCAGCAGTTTCAATTAGGTGAAAATCTTGCGTGGACGTTTAGCACCACCGATGGTTACACCTTGTGGCTTGCCGAAAAAGCCGATTTTGATGCCCTTGCCGCAAAATTTGGTGGACAGAATTTGCAGGGAGCTGATGCTCACAATTTCTATACTGCTCACAAACAAGAAATTGAAAATGCGCTGAAAGAGCTGCATGCTACGAAGCCAACTGCACAAATTGGCCACTACTTGAATCTTATCGATCCGAAGTATTATGCTACTGGCTTAGCAGTATGTACCTATGGATCTACCAACGGTTGGACTGCCACAAGCCAAGTGTTCGATTTGGAAACTCCTAAACTTGAACCTGGATATCATGTTGTTGGACATGTTCCAGAAAGCAATGAGTCAAATACGCAAACTGTTGCCGATTTTGAAGCTCAGTGGAATGCCTTTAAGGAAAAGGCTCAAAGTGCTGCTGGTGTTCAAAATGGCCAGGCTGGCGAACAGGCTGGTAAGCAGGATGGCAAGCAGGATGGTAAGCAGGATGGCAAGCAGGATGGTAAGCAGGATGGCAAGCAGGATGGCAAGCAGGATGGTAAGCAGGATGGCAAGCAGGATGGTAAGCAGGAAAAAGAAACACCTCATGCAGCTCCTGAAGCCAGCAAAGCTGCTGCGCCGTATTTCCCCGAATTAAGCGCTTTACATGGCGCGCGCATTTCTGGCGATTCATATGCGCAAACCATGCAAGCAATTAGCCAAGCAGCGTTCAAAACTTCCGACGTTGCCATTCTTGCTACCAAAAACGGATATTGGGATGCTTTGTCTGCCAGTGCACTTGCAGGAGCCAATAAAGCGCCGCTGTTCTTGTGCGATTGGGATAATGCTCCGCAGCAAACGATTGACGAGCTGAAACGCCTTCAAACGAAAACTATCATCGTCTGCGGTGGACCATCTATTATCCCTGAGCAAGTTATTTCACAGCTTAATCGTGAACTTCCCTCGGTAACTGTTAAACGTGTTTTTGGTGAATGGGCCGACGATACAGCAGTAAGTATCGCTAATACTATTCAGCACGCCGACACCTGTTTTGTGACAACCAGTGCTCATTATGCCGATGCGCTTAGCGCGTCATCGCTGGCTTATGCGAAACAATTTCCTATTTTCTTAACTAACCAAAACAATATGCTTAGCATCAAAACACTTGAAGCTATTCACAATTTGGGCGTAAAACATATTGTTATTGTGGGCGGTACATCAGCTATTTCTGAAGACGTGAAAGCACAGCTGGCAAGCATGAACCAATCAAGCAAATTAGGCGCAGAAATCACTCGTGTATCTGGAGAAACATGGTATGACACCTCGCGTAAGATTGCCGATTTAAGCCTTAAAAATGGCTTTAGCGCTGGGCGCGTTGGCATTACCACAAGCTGGGGATACACCGATGCCTTATGCGCCTCCGCTTTATGTGGATCGCTGGGAATGCCGCTGCTGCTTGCTGACGACACCAACCCGAAAGTTGTTGCAGAGTTTTTGAAGGATAATCACGACGCCATTTCGCAGGTTGATGTGTTCGGTGGCGACGCAGTTGTAGGCTCATTTACCTTGCGTAAGGCAAACATTTCTTTGTAACAAACGTGTGCTTTTTACACGACGGGTACCGCTGCGGTGGTAGTATGAATGGGTCGCTGGGCGCACTGACGCTTGGCGGCCCGTGTATACGAGTATGTCGCGTGGCGGTGTCATAACGCAATGCTATAACGCTATGCAATAATGCTATGCAATAATGCTATGCTATAACGCTATGCTATAACGCTATGCTATAACGCTATGCTATAACGCAGTTCAAGGTGGTTATGTGGATACTTCATCTAATGGCGAACAGCCGTGCTCTGATGCATTCAGTAAGAACGCTACTCAAGCGTCCTCTCATGCGTGGCGTGCGTGCTGTTCAAGTGCCAAGCAACTTCAGCAGCTTGCTGCGCTGCTTGCTCCGCATGTGCAAGCAGGCGATGTTATTCTGCTTGAGGGCGACCTTGGAGCAGGGAAAACGTGCTTTACGCAAGGGCTTGCTCATGCGATGGGTACGCACGATGACGTTGTAAGCCCAACCTTTAATTTGCTCTTGTCGTATAGTACAAACAGCATTCCTCTATATCATTTCGACTTGTATCGTCTTGATACGTACGAACAGCTTGACGACATCGCGTTCTACGAAACTATTGAGGGCGATGGTGTGTCGTGCATCGAGTGGGGCGAAAAGTTTATCGATGCCTTGGGCGACGATATACTGCGCGTTCATATTTCTGTTGATGATCAGCAAAATCGGCAGGTGGATATACAAGCAAGCGGACCTCGTAGCGCACAACTATCCCAACACTGGCAAGTCGGTTGTGCACAATCATAAGGCGAAGGATTATCGATGAGCAAGTCGTATGTTGTAATGTTTGACACCTCAAATGAAGTAGTAACTGTTGCTCTTGCACACGTTGCGCTGCAAGAAGGGCGTTGCGTGCTTGAGTTATGCGACAGCGACACCTGCGCAGCTCATCGCGCATCAAATACGATGCTCCTGCCAATGCTTGACGCACTGTTGAAGAAACATCACGTTGCTCACAATCAGCTTCAATGTGTCTGTTGTGGGCTGGGGCCTGGCTCTTTTACAGGTGTTCGCATTGCACTTGCTACGGCAAAAGGCATTGCACAATCGCTGTCTATCGGTTTAATTGGCATTTCAACACTCGATGTGTTGGCATGGGGTGCGTGGCATGCTGGTGTGCAAGGAGCGCTTGCGGTGGTATGTGACGCAATGCGCAAAGAAGTTTACCCCGCGGTTTATACCCTCACTGAACAGGGGGTACAACGTCATACCAGTGTATGTGTGATGAAGGTTGCGCAAGCGTATGCCTTTTTGCACGATACGCTTACATCGCTTCCTTATGCGGTGGAGAAAACATCCGATGCTGGTGGTGCTGCTGAGCTGTTGTGTTCTGATGCTGCTTCGTCGCATGCAGAAACCAAGGCGCCGCATTCTGATAATGCTAACGATGCAATTCAGTGTGCGCTCACAGGCGATGCACTTACGAAGTATAAAGCCGATTTTGATCGTCTTGGTGGTGTTCTTCCTGAAAAACTATGGAATACCAGCGGCTGGGGATTGTTGTTGTGTATGCAACAGGCAATCGATACTGCGCGTGTGGATATTTTTGATGCTGCGCGGCATAATCCTGCGTTTGTTTTGCCTATTTACACGCGCTTATCCGATGCAGAAGAAAACGAGCGTGCGCGCTTATGTGCTGCCGAAACAGCGCTTGATCCTTCGCTTGAACCTGCAGCGCCTGCGCTGAGTGGAGCACTTCCCGCATCGGGTGTGAGCTCGACTGTTGCATCGCGCGATATTGTGTTGCCTGATGCAAATGGCGATGGCGAAAATGTTGTTGTGTTTCGCCCTCTTGATGCAGCAAGCATGAATGCCGTTTCGGCGTTGGATGCAAGCGTTATGCCAACGGCTGCCTGGACAAGCGAGCAGTTCCTAAGCGATTTGCGCACCAGCGGACATGTGTGGTGGGCAGCCTATGCTCTGAATACGCACAACCAAAAGCGCACATTACTTGCCTATGCAGGGTGTTTGGTGGCGGGCGACGTCATGGAAGTGCTGCGTATTGGTGTGAGTGTGGCACACCGTCGCTGCGGTATTGCCCGCGAGTTGCTTGCGCGCCTTGCTGATGATGCGCGCAACTTGGGTGCTGCAACCATGATGTTGGAAGTTTCCGCAGCTAATACAAGTGCTTGTGCGTTTTACGCACAAGTTGGCTTTACCGAAATTTCGCGTCGGCGTGCCTACTATTCAAATGGTGATGACGCCATTATCATGCAAGCTCCTTTGTTGGTATCGGGCTTTCAAACGGGCGGTATGGAAGTGTGTGAGCACGAAGAAACTGAAGTTTCCGCACGTGAAGGGGTGCAAACCACAGCTGCGCCATGCGCTGCAAGCGGCGCTCCTCATGGTACTTCTAGCTTAACTGCCGCAGACAACGTTATCGCAAGTTCCGCTACTGCCAATAATACGCCTGTTCATCCACTTATTTTTGCTGTTGAATCGTCGTGCGATGAAACTGCAGCAGCGCTTATTGATGGCTCTGGAAATTTACTTGCCGATGTTGTGGCATCACAGATTGATTTTCATGCGCGCTTTGGTGGCGTTGTTCCTGAAATTGCAAGCCGCAAGCACATTGAAGCCATTTGTGGTGTTGCGTCGGAGTGTATGGACGTTGCGCGCAAGCACATAGCACCATGTGAAGCGCCACATTTTTCATGGCACAGCCTTGATGCTATCAGCGTTACCTACGCTCCTGGTTTGCTGGGCGCACTTGTGGTAGGTGTGGCATGGACAAAGGGCGTTGCTTGGGCGCTTGACATTCCTGTTATTGGAGTCAATCACTTGGAAGGCCACCTGTATGCCAACAAAATTGGCAACAGCTGGCTTCAACCTCCGCTGGTTGCGTCTTTGGTTTCAGGCGGAAATACGCTGCTCGTTCATGTAAAAGCGTGGGGGTCGTACCATACGCTTGGTTCAACTATCGACGATGCGGTGGGTGAAGCCTTCGATAAAGTGGCAAAGGCTCTTGGGCTTGGATACCCTGGTGGGCCCCATATTTCTCGCCTTGCAAAGCAGGGCAACCCGCACGCAATTTCCTTCCCCCGTGCGATGCTGCACTCGGGTGATTATCGTTTCTCGCTTTCTGGCTTGAAAACTGCCGTTATTACTTACATCAATAATGCGAAACAGCGTCACGAAGAACTTCCCGTGGCCGACATTGCAGCAAGTTTTCAGCAGGCAGTTATCGATGTGCAAGTTGAAAAAAGCCGTACAGCGTTGCGTGAAACGGGCGCAAAAGTGTTTTGCTTGGGTGGCGGTGTGGCTGCAAATCCGCAGCTACGGCGTGCGTACGAGGAAATGTGTGCCGAAGAAGGCGTGCGTCTTGCACTGCCGCCTTTGCGTTCATGCGGCGATAACGCAGGCATGATTGCGCTGGTGGCTTACGACAGGTATCAGCAAGGGAAGTTTTTTGACCTTGGATTCGACCCGCAAGCGCGCTGTAACTTAGACGAGCCGTATTAAGTACCAAGTGCTAGATTACATCGTGTGGCTTACATGGTTTACGTGCAAGATGAAAGCATGCGACCTGCGCGTTTTTACGTGCGAAACGTGTGAGACTTCCTGAGATGCCTTCCACTTCTTAACGTGCGAAACGTATTAAGGTGTCTTACACTTCTTCACGTCGCAAGGCTCAGTTACTGTGCTTATACAGCACATGCGGCTTACATTTCCTGGTGCGGTTTACGCTTCTTCACGTGGCTTAAATGCGCGATGGATGGCAGCGATGCCACCAGCGCAGTTTTTCCACGTCACGTCCTTAAAGCCGCTTTCCTCAAATAGCTGCGCAAATTCTTTTTGCCCAGGAAATGCGTGTATCGACTGCGCAAGATACACGAAACCATCGCGATCACCCGTGATAAATTTGCCCCACAAGGGAATGTTATGGCGCAGGTAAAATTCGTACAAGACGCGCCACAGCTTATTGTGCGGATGCGAGAATTCTAAACACACGCACGCTCCGCCCGGCTTCAATACGCGCCGTATTTCCTGCAAAGCACGCTTCCTATCAGGCATGTTACGAATACCATAGGCAACAGTAACGCAATCGAAGCTTGCATCATCAAACGGCATGTGCTGCGCGTCTACCACCTGAAAGTCGATTGGCGCAAGGTTTGAATAATGCCGCTGATAACGCTCTTTTGCTACCGCAAGCATTTCGGGAACAAGGTCGCTGCAAACTATGCTAGCTGGTTTTTTCTTGCGCGCTACGCAAAACGACACATCGCCCGTTCCTCCTGCAATATCAAGAACAGCGTCGGCATGCGTAATGGGCGCATAATCTACCAGCGCTTTTAGCCATAAGCGATACGTTCCAAAACTCGAGCAGGTGTTGAACAGGCCGTATTTGCGCGCAATGTTCGAAAAGATGCATTTGACGCGCTCCTCAGACACTGACGCTGGCGCGAATTGTCCCGACGCGGTATCGATGGTGTGCGTTTGCAAATCTGCCGCGGTGTCGTGCATGCTGTCGCTCCCGTTCCAGCGCTTGTTCCTGTAGTCGTTATCGCTCCTGCTCTTGTTTCCGCACGCGTTCTCGTTTTCGCTGGTGGGCGTTTTGCTCCGTTCCTCACAACAGGCATTCCTTGCGTTTCGCGGCTTGCTTTGCAAGGCGCTATGTGCACTTTGAAACGTCATAATTACCTTTCATCCAGCGTATTGAGGTGCATCTTACAGAACAACGGCACAAGGCTGCGCGCCGCCTTGCGCACGACGAGCGTAACTTCTATAAAATGTTTGGAATTGTAAGTTCCCGAAGTGTATTATGCACACAGTGATATGATAATAACGCTTTTAGCGCAAAAATTTTCTAAACGGTTACGCGGCTGCGTTGAGCGCATTAATTACAATGTTGCAATTACCATGTGGCAATCGTGTTTCGTTTTGAAGTGTGATGCGATTTTTACGGTACAAAGGAGATGCAATGAGTTCGCAAAAAACTAGTGGAAAGCAGACTGCCGATCGTGTTGCCGCTGCTCGTGCACGCGAAGCTCACTACAAAGCTGCCCGCGAACGCTCCGAGCGCATTAAGAAAGTATTTACTGTTGTGGTTGCTGTGGTTTTAGTGTTGGCGCTGGGCATTCCCACTGTTGCGCTTTCATTACTGGGCGGCGCGCATTAAACGAGGGCTTTCACGAGGGCTTTTCGTGAACACCTTGTTGCGCTGCGCTACGGTGTTGGCGCTGGATGCAGCGTGTTTTCAAAGGCTGGTTTGTTTCACCTGGCTTTGCGTTGGCAGTATCACGTACGAAATGTTGGCAGTTTCCACATTTGAAAGCGCTTGGATGTATGGGTGTGGTTGCTGAAGCTTGCACGGGCGCAAGCGCCTTTACGCGTGATGGTGTTGATGTACATGCGCCGCGAGGTCACACGTTCGAATTATGGAAGCGCTACATTATTACCGTGGTACTTTCTGTGTGCGTATTATAATTGTATGCATGCGTAACACGCTGCGTTACTGAGCATGGTAAATTGCTGAACACACAGCGTACATACAACTAAGAAATGCGCATATATCACCTGTTCAAGCGGGTAGTTATGGTGGTACGTATCGAAGGGTTAATTTGTGTTTGGAATTGGCGGATTTGAACTTTTTATAATTCTTCTTTTCGGGTTTCTTATTTTTGGTCCCGAAAAATTGCCCGGCATGGCAAAAACAGCTGGTAAAGCCATCGCGAAGCTGCGTAACGTCCAGCAAGAAATGAGCGACGTTATTCGTAGCGACGTGTTCGACCCGAACTCCGATGAGCCCATCAAAGATCCAACGCAAGCTTTTGATAAGGTTGCAACGAAGGCGTCGTCGCTGGTAAAAGAAACTTTTGACGAAGCAACGGGCCATAAAAAGTCGCAAAGTTCTTCTTCGTCGAGCTCGCGCACGGCTGGTGGAGATGCCACAAAAGATGCCTTTGAACAGCGCAAAGAGCGCTATGAGCGCGAACGTGCAAAGCGTGCTGCGGAAGCGGAAGCGCAGCGCAAAGATGAAGCGCGCAAACGTGATGAGGAGCAGTTGCGTGAGCGTCGCCGCATGGAAGACTCCAGCTTATTGCCCGATTCTGCCGTTGCTGCAGAAGAAGTTCGTCGAGAAGAAGAAGCTGAGGAAGCACGCCGCAAAAAAGAGGCGGAACAGCGTAAAGCTGCAGCTCAGCGCAAGGCAAAGGCGCGTGCTCATGCAAAAGAGTTGCAGGACGCCGCGCGTGAGCAAAAAGAAACTCAAGCGCACGATGTTGCAGCAAGCGAAAACGCTGATAGCATCAGTGCAATGTCCGCAAAGAGCGATGGTGTTCTTGATACTTCTGCAGATGCGACCGATGATGCTGTTAGCGCCAATGAGCAGAGTGCTGCCGCATCAAGCAGCACAACGAAACGTGGCACCAAGCGTTCGGTAGCCGCAAAAACAACTTCGAAAACTACCACGAAAGCAACAGCGAAAGCCACCACGAAAACTGCCGCAAAAACAACGAAAGCAGCTTCAAAATCGACCACCACAAAATCGACAACCACGAAGGCGACCGCCACAAAAACGATCGCCGCAAAATCTGGTACAAAGACAACGAAAGCTTCTTCACCTGCGAAAACAACTGCAAAAACAACTACAAAAACTGCAAGCACAAAAACTGCGCGCTCGAAAGCAGCGGCAACTAAAGCTACACCTGCGAAAACTGCACCATCCCGCGCAAAATCGTCGCGTGCAAAAGCCACTTCCGCCGAAACGACAAGCGCACCAGCTGGTGAAACGCGCAGCGATGCGCCCACCGCCGCACCTTCTATATCAACTGCCTCGGCATATGGTAGTCTAAGCATCGAAAAGGAGAACTAACATGCCTATCGGACCTGCTCGTATGCCGCTTATGGAACATTTAGGCGAGCTTCGTATGCGCATCGTGCGCATCGTGGCTGCTCTGCTTATTGCACTTATGGTGTTTTACACCGCCACACCTACCATCATCCAATTTTTGTTGCTTCCTGTTGCGCAATCGGTTGGCATTGATCCTAACACCGGAGCAGCTCAGCTATACATTCTTGATCCGTTTGAGGCGTTTGCAACGCGCTTTTTGGTATCGTTTTGGGCGTCGGTAGTCGCTACGTCGCCGATTATTTTATGGCAAATCATCGCGTTTTTCCTCCCAGCACTTCGCCCGAAAGAGCGCCGCTGGTTTATGCCTACGTTTGCAGCCGCTGTTACGCTTTTCATCTTCGGAACTATCTTTTGCTATCTGGTAATTCTTAACCCTGCGTTTGGATGGTTGGTCGATCAAGCCAGCGGCGTTGGTTTAGTGCAAGCGCGTCTTTCCACGTATATCGACATCATCATTAAGTTTGAACTTGGATTTGGCATTGCTTTCGAGCTGCCAATTCTTATATTTTATCTTGTAATTTTTAACATCGTTTCGTACAAAAAACTGCGCCGAAGCTGGCGTTATGTCTATGTCGGGCTGATGGTGTTTTCAGCAATTGTCACACCCGACGCCAACCCTGTTACTATGTTTTTAATGTTCGCGGCACTGTTAGTGTTATACGAAGCGTCGCTGTTTGTAGCACGTATTGTTCTTATGCGCCGCATTAAGCAGCAGCAAGCACAAGAACAAGAACAAGAATTGCAAGAGAAAAACGCAAGCTAGGCAGTGCGGCGTAGGTTTAAGGAGCACGATATGCACGAGATGGGGATTATGGAAGGTGTGCTTGACAGCGCTCTGAAAAGTGCTCAGCAGGCGCACGCGCTTCGCATTCGCAAAATAACGCTTTCAATTGGCGATATGACTGAATGTATTGATGATGCGTTGCAATTTTCGTTTGAAATTTTGTCGGAAAACACGCTTGCGCAAGGGGCAACGCTTGTGCTGAACAAAGTGTCGCCGCGCAGCGTATGCCTTGATTGCCGCAAGGAATTCGATCACGATCGCTTCCATCGGCAATGCCCCTATTGCCAGAGTTACTCAACCGATCTTATTGCTGGTCGCGAGCTTTCTATCGATTCGATTGAGGTCGATTTGCCCGAGGACGGCAAGGGTGCAGCCGAAGGTGGCGCCGCGAACGCTGGTGGCGCCGCAAACGGTTCGAACGGTGCGAGCAGCAACGAAGAAGCTGCAAACGGTGCGCAGCAGTAACGGCTTTAGGGCCGTGACCAGCATGAACGCAGCCAGCAACGTAAACCGTCAGCAGCGTTAACGGAAGCGGTAGCGCGAACGTCGCGAACAGCGTGCCGGCTCTAACGTCGCGAACGTCGCGAACAGCGTGCCGGCTCTAACGCCGCAAACGCGAATGGCGCGAACGCGCATCTTGGACGCGTCGTTTACGTTTCGCGCGGTGTCACGTTCCCCGTGTGTTTCTTACTGTGACCTGCGCTGGCCGTTCCCACCCATTGCTGCCCGTTCTCCTGTGTTTCGTGCTTGACGCGCGTATGGGTGTGCGTTACAACATTCAGTAAGAATTGTGTCTCAAACGACTATTTTGATAAGGGTTTTAGTTTGGCATTCTAGTATGACGTTCAACAGCTAAGTTAGGGGAGTGTTATGGAAATCGACATTAAACAGCCCATTCTCGATAAGAACGACAAAATTGCGGCTGCTTTGCGCAGTAAGCTTGACGAACATCACGTGTACGTAATTGACTTGCTGGCAAGCCCTGGATCTGGGAAAACATCCACTATTCTGGCAACGATTGATGCGCTGCGCGACGAATTCAATATTGCGGTTATTGAAGGCGACATTGCAAGCAGTGTTGATGCTGAAAAAATTAAGGATTATGGCATTCCCGCAGTTCAGATAAACACTGGTGGTGCGTGCCACCTTGAAGCAAACATGATTTCTAAAGCAATCGACTTGCTTGATATTGAGCGCCTCGACTTAATTATTATTGAAAACGTCGGTAATCTAGTATGCCCAACCGATTTCTATTTAGGCGAAAACGTCAAAGTGATGATTTTATCGGTGCCCGAAGGTGACGACAAACCGCTGAAGTACCCGGGTGTTTTCCAGGCGTCACGGGTGGTTATTCTGAACAAAATTGATACGATGCCCTTCTTCAATTTCAACCGAGAAGCTTTTGACCAGGCGGTTAAGGATCTTAATCCGCAAGCGCCCATTTTCCCCATCGCTGCAACAAAGGGCGATGGCGTGGACGCGTGGGCCGATTGGTTGCGCAAGCAAATTCACGCCATTCAGTAACGCAACACCTGGCTTGCCGATGATGCTGCGCCGTGTTTGCCTGTAAGGTAGCACCTTGCATTTCTCCCGCTGCGCTTCGCTTGCGCTGCTTGCCAGAATTGCGGCGTTGCGCTTCGTCCCGTGCTTGTGCAACATACTTTGCCGCTCTTGCACCATGTTTGTCCTGCTTACGGAGAAGGGCTTGAGGCTGCTCATGTGGAACGCCTCTGAGCTGCTTACCCGCCCTTTTCCCGTTGCTCAGACCCGTATGCGTCACGCACTCCGCCCCACGAAACGAAAAGGATACCGCTATGTCAATGCCGCTTGCATCAGATTTTCCGCACGCTATCAGCATCAACAAGATGTACGACACCTGTGTTCGCGACCTGCGCACCTTTTGCGAACAGACGCATGCGTCGTCGCTGGTAGTGGGGTTATCAGGCGGTATCGATTCTGCACTATGCGCGTGTATGGCTGTCGACGCGCTTGGAGCGTCGCAGGTCACAGCACTTTTGCTGCCGGGCCCGTTTTCTTCCGATGCATCGCGAACCGACGCCTACGCGCTTGCCAACATCCTGCATATCCAAGCGCACGAACTTTCAATTGTCCCAGCTTATCAAGCACTTTCGCAGCCCTTGTCGGCTATGCTCGGCACGCGCTATCAGGGCGTTCCCAATCAAAATGTGCAAGCGCGCCTGCGCATGGTGGCGCTTATGGCGTTCTCGAATGCTTGTGACGCATTGCTGCTGAACACGGGGAACAAAACCGAGGCGCTGATGGGTTATTCAACGCTGTATGGCGATACTGCTGGTGCGTTTGCCCCGCTTGGAGGCCTGTACAAAACAAGCGTGTATGCGCTTGCGCGCTTGCGTGGCGTTCCCGAGGCGATTATCACGAAGGCACCTTCTGCCGAGCTTGCGCCTCATCATTTTGACGAAGACGCGCTTGGATTTTCGTACGCGCAGCTTGATGCTTTTTTGGTTCGTGTGTACGACTTGCACATGAGTGCGCATGATGCGGCGCGTGAGGCTGGTTTATCGCCTGATGAGGGGGATAGTATTGTTGCGCGCGCGGAGCAATATGCCTACAAGCGCGCACTTGAGCCTCCCTATCCGCAACACGCGTTTTATGCGTAGCGGGTGCCTGTACTTGCGCCGCGCCCCCGAACGACGCACCCGCGCCCGCGCTTTACGTGACGGCACCGCGCAACTCGCGCCTGCGCTGCTTGCCTCGTTCTACCTGCGTGTATGCTCGCACCGCTTGACCCCGTTCCACTCACTCACCACCCGGCGCCGCCACTCGCGCGCATGTTCCAGCTGTAGCACCCAGCACCGCCACTCGTGCTGCTCGCCCCGTTCTCCCTGCGTGTATGCTTCCACCGCTCGGCTTTGTTCCATCTCCTCACCTGCGCCGCCACGTTTTCTCCACATACCTTTGCACCTCCGCGCCAGTTCAATGCGCATTTCGCCCCTCTCGCCCGATGTTCCCAAATTTGTCTGCCCTGTGTCTTGTTTTTTGCCGAAACGGTGTTATATTGAGTAGTGGAATTTAGCACTCATAATATTTAAGTGCTAGCAGATTTTATAAGTGAGTGCTTGAATTGCCTGCTTATAAAGCTGTCACGTTAGATAACCATGAAAGGGAGGTCTCAACTATGAGCCTTAAACCATTGGGCGATCGTGTGATTGTAAAGGCTGATGAGGCTGAATCAACCACAGCTTCTGGTTTGTATTTAGCAAGCGAGGCGAAAGAAAAGCCTCAAACTGGTACTGTTGTTGCCGTAGGAGAGGGCAAGCTGAACAAAGATGGCGTTTTAGTGCCTGTTCCAGTTGCTGTTGGCGACAAGGTTATTTACGGTAAATATGGCGGAACGGAAATCAACCACAACGGCGAAACCGTTTTGATTCTTCGCGCCGACGACATTTACGCTATTTGTCAGTAAACTACGTGCCATTACTTGTGAGATAAGGAAGTTTCTACTATGGCTAAAGATATTTTGTTCCAGGAAGATGCGCGCGCATCTCTTGCTTCAGGTGTTAAAAAGCTCGCCGATGCAGTTAAGGTAACGCTTGGTCCTAAAGGCCGTTATGTTGCTATTGAAAAGTCGTACGGCGCGCCTCTCATTACCAACGACGGTGTAACCGTTGCTCGTGAAGTTGAGCTTGAAAACCCTGTTGAGAACATGGGTGCACAGCTTATTCGTGAAGCTGCTGTAAAAACGAACGACGTTGCTGGTGACGGTACTACTACCGCTACACTGCTTGCCGACATCATTGTGTCGGAAGGTCTTCGCAACGTTACGGCTGGCGCAGACGCGCTCAGCATTCGTCGCGGTATTCAAAAAGCAACCGATGCTGTTGTTGAAACCATCAAGAAGAACTCAACCGCTGTTTCAACGCAGGAACAAATTGCAAATGTTGGTACCATTTCTGCTGGTGATGCTGAAATTGGTTCAAAGATTGCAGAAGCAATGGAAGCTGTTGGTAAAGACGGCGCAATTTCTGTTGAAGAAAGCCAAACGTTCGGCATGGAAATGGACATTGTTGAGGGTATGCAGTACGATCGCGGCTACATTTCTCCTTACATGGCAACCGACATGGAGCGCATGGAAGCGGTGCTGAACGATCCTTTTATCCTGCTTACCGACCAGAAAATCTCCAATATTCAAGATATGCTGCCGCTGCTTGAGTCCATCATGAAAACAGGTCGTCCGCTTTTGATTGTTGCTGAGGATGTTGAAGGCGAAGCACTTGCAACCTTGCTGTTGAATAAGTTGCGCGGCACTATCAATGTTGTTGCTATCAAAGCTCCTGGTTTTGGCGATCGTCGTAAGCGTATTTTGGAAGACATCGCAGCTGTTACAGGTGCGCAGGTTATTTCAAAAGATTTCGGCATGACTATTGCTGACGCTACTCAACAGGCATGCGGTACTGCGAAAACCGTTAAGGTTGACAAAGACAACACGCTTATTGTTGACGGTGCAGGCGACAAAAAGGTTATTGACGAGCGCATTGCACAAATTAAAACCGAAATTGAACGCACTGAGTCTGATTTCGATCGCGAGAAATTGCAAGAACGCTTGGCAAAACTTTCTGGTGGTGTTGCAGTACTTAAGGTTGGCGCTGCTACCGAGCCCGAGTTGAAAGAAAAGAAGAGCCGCATTGAAGATGCACTTCAGGCAACACGCGCTGCGGTTGAAGAGGGCATTGTTCCTGGTGGTGGCGTTGCTCTGCTCGATGCAGTAAATGCGTTGGACGCTCTAAAACCTGCTGATAAAGATGAAGAAGTTGGAATTAACATTATTCGTAAAGCACTTGAAGCTCCTATGCGTGCGATTGCGCAAAATGCTGGCTTTGAAGGCAGTGTTGTTGTTGAGCACGTAAAGGCTCTTCCTGCTGGCGAGGGCTTGAACTGCGCAACTGGCGAGTATGGCAACATGATTGCTATGGGCGTTAACGATCCTGTGAAAGTAACACGTACGGCGCTTGAGTCGGCTGCGTCCGTTGCTTCGCTGATTCTTATTACAGAAGCTACCGTTAACGAAATTCCTAAGGAGAAAGATAACGCTGCTGCAGCTGCTGGCGCAGGTGCTGGTATGGGCGGCATGATGTAAGTTTTGTCCTTGCGCGAATGAGTGCAAGTATGTAGCTATTTGAATGAGTGTGCACTATTGCATACTTTGAGGTACGGAGGCGTAACTGGTAGAAATACCCGTTACGCCTTTTCCTTTTGCTATGGTTTTTTATGATATTGTTTGTACAAGAACAATTCTAGAAATCAAATTACACAAGTACTCGCTCGTGGTGCTGAACTAGAAAGTTTGCGCGTATGGAACAACAATTATGCTGGCTATGGGCAAAGAAAAATTGCGTTCATGATGTACCAATGTGGCTACCTCTTACTGTTCATTTACAAGATACTATGGAAGTATGTGGACTTTTGTATGAGCATTGGTTGTCTAATGGCGTTAAGGAATTTTTGAAAAACTCAATCAGTCCTGATCTAGAAGATAAGGAAGAGTTCCCGAAAAAGTTATGTATGTTTTTGGGCGCTGTCCATGATATCGGCAAAGCAACACCAATTTTTCAGGTTAAAGCCTCACATTCTGTTGATGATGAACTTGATACCTTAGTTTTGGAAAATTTGAAACAGGCTGGGTTTACAAAACTTGATGAATACATCGCAAAACAATTGAAAGACGTTCGTCATAATATTTCGGGACAATACATTTTGACAAAAGAAGGCATTAATCTATGCGTTGCTAACATTATAGGGGCTCATCATGGTATTCCTGTTTGCGAGCAAAAAGCCGAAGATGCATTTTATGGGTATAATTCATCGTTTTACCAGGACGATAACAACAATTCTCCTATTGCTATTTTGTGGCAAACTCTTCAAAAGACATTAGTACATAATGCACTTACTAAGTGTGGATTTAAATGCGCTTCAGATTTACCATGCGTTAGTCAACCGGCGCAAGTGATCCTATCGGGTTTATTGATTATGGCGGATTGGATAGCGAGTAATGAAGAATATTTTCCACTTATTCCGTTAGGTACTCCATTAGATACCTGCACGGTAGAGTCCGAACGTGTAAAAACAGGATTTAAAAAATGGTATAAAGAGCGTGCGTATGCATGGAATTTTGAAGCATATAATTCTGAATTTTTTGATCCAGATATTTTTCAAACACGTTTTGGTTCTATAGAGAAACATCCTGAGCACACATTCAAACCAAATAATATACAAGAAAAAGTTGCGAATTTAGTGCACAAGATTGCAGATCCAGGCATTATTATTTTGGAAGCGCCTATGGGTAAAGGTAAAACCGAAGCTGCACTTGTGGCGGTAGAAGAACTCGCAAAGAAAACAAATAGAACGGGAATGTTTTTTGGCCTTCCCACGCAGGCTACATCAAATAGTATGTTTGGTCGTATTACAGATTGGTTGCGCCATTTTGATGGAAAACAATCAATTAGGCTTATACATGGAAAAGCGCAGCTTAATGAACAATTTGCCAATTTACCAAAAAGTAGCTGTATTTATGAAGATGATACTTGTGATGATGATAATAGAAGCAGCCACAATATAGGATCTAGTGAAAACGATACAACTAAAATAAGTGTTAATGATTGGTTTGCAGGTAGAAAATTA
>CAMPNZ010000016.1 GCA_946892075.1 uncultured Coriobacteriales bacterium | reverse complement strand
CAGAACGATAAACAGAAAGCCAAACACGTCAAGAGCGCCCGTTGTCATCTGGTACAAGCCAATGCTCATGCCCGCAACAGCGCCTCCTAACGCTACAATGTCCATCACGATAATCGAATTAAGCTGCATCCGAAGCACACGCATCGTTGCCAAACGAAAGTTTTCGGCTTCTTCGTTCATTTTTTCATGGCGGCGCGCATCTGCCTGGTAAATTTTTAGTGTCACCAAGCCTTGTAAATTCTCCAAAAACGTGTCGCCAAGGTTCGTGTACGTGTCCCAATACGCGCCCATCACACGCTTTGCAAGCTGCTGAATAGCCATGATAGTTGCCGGAATAAGAGGCACGAACACAAGCAGCGCAATAGCACTGGGAACGTTCACAAACAGCAGCACAATAAACAAGCTCAAAGGCGCAACAACGGCATACATCAGCTGGGGCAAAAACTTCCCGAAGTAAATTTCAAGCTGCTCGGTGCCCTCGACGGTAGTTTGGATAAGCTCGGCACTTGATGAATGCGACGACGCGCATCTGCCCAAACGCAACAGCTTCTCGTAAATTTTTCTGCGAAGCGCAAGTTTTACGTCGCGCGCGGCCATAAACGAGAAGTGCTCGGCTGTTCTGGCGGATACAAATTTCAGCACCAAAGCCGCAAGAAAACAAGGAACTATCAGCGCAAAGTTTATGGGCGTTTTCACAATCATGCCAGCAAGCACAAGTGCCAGGCTATACGCGAACAAAATGCCGGCAATAAGGCCGACAAACTGGGCAGCCACTGTTTTGCCAATGGCGGTTTTCGCTTGAGGCACAACGGACAAAAGCCGCTTATCAACCATGGTTTTCTCCCTCTTCTTGTGGTGTCGTTCGTGGCGCCGTTCGTGCAGAAACGTCGCCTGGACGTGCGTGGCGTCCGTTGCTTGGCTGGCGAACGCGGCATCGTTCGTGGCGCCGTTCAGCTTCCGAGCGTATTTCCGTTCGCTTTGCTGCCCGCGCGCACGCCCGCCTGGGCATTCGTGAGCATTCGCACAATCGTGCTTGCCATCAAGCGCAACCCAGAATGCACTAAAACGCAGCGCTTTGTTCTACAACTCAATGTATCATATCAAAACACGGTTGCACATTATGCCAACAAGTTTTATGCGGTTTTTGCAAGAGCGCTGGGTAAACAGCGAACGCTCAAGCGCGCACTTACCGCTCTGTTAAAACCGCTGGCACGATTGCATGCGCACGCCGCTCATTTTTTGCACTCAAGTACGGTATAACCATACAGAAGCGTTACGAAACATGCAGCGGGTGTGGCGCGCGAATCACGGTACAAAACGTTGCGAAACATGCAGCAGGTCGCTTTTAAAGGATGCAGCACCACAGTGGCAATGCGAACGTTCTGCGTTGCATGATAGCAAGCACGCATGCCGCACAACAGCGCTGACGCGCGCAAACGCCACATTGTTAGAACATTGTTAACCAACCATAATTCACACGAACAGACGAGAAGCGAAGGTAACTATGAAGCAACTAGGATTACGCGACATCATCGGCCCAGTTATGATTGGGCCTTCATCTTCCCACACAGCAGGCGCATGCCGCATTGCGCTGATGGCTCGAAACCTCATTTCAGCGCCGCCTGCGCACGTAAGCTTTACGCTGTACGGATCGTTTGCGCACACCTATCGCGGACACGGCACCGACCGCGCGTTAGTGGCAGGCATTCTTGGCTTTCAACCCGACGACACGCGCCTACGCACGTCGTTTGACGAAGCCAAGAAGCGTGGCGTTGACATACGCATCATTCCTGATACCGAAACCGATGCAGGTCATCCCAACACGGTTGATATTCACGTGGTTGACTCAAACGGAAACGAGCTTGATGTGCGCGGGGCGTCAATTGGCGGAGGAGCTGCTGAACTGCGTAAAATCGACGGCATCGACGTTGCAATTACCGGCGAATTCAACAACATGATCGTGCACCAAAACGACTCACCGGGCGTACTTTCGCACATAACGTCGTGCCTGAGCAGCCAACACGTAAACATTGCAACCGTGTCGCTGCACCGTAGCGAAAAAGGCGGCGATGCGTTCACGGTTCTGGAAATCGACGATACCGTGCCTGAGCATACAATTCAGGAAATACTCGGGCATGACGCCATTAAAAGCGTGCGGTTTATTCCCGCGCCCAGTGCGCAAGCAAATTCGGACGCCTTCGAAGCGGCGCTCTACCCGGGCGATTTGGAGCAACAACTTGCGCGCTACAACTTCATCTCGGGAAAAGAATTGCTTGAGGCGTGCGAAAAACACCAGATGAGCATAGGTACCTTGTTCGCAAAACGCGAGCAGGTTCTTGAAAGTTTAGCACCCAGCGATGCACGCAGCACCGAAGAATACCTCGACTACATTTTGGATGTGATGCACGATGCAACGCACACGCCTCTTACGCATCCGCAGAAATCGATGGGCGGGCTTATTGGCGGCGAAGCAGCGCGCGTGCACAGTTTCGGCGAGCACGGTGTGCTTGCGGGACAATTCCAGCTGCTGTGCCAATACGCACTTGCTGTGTTGGAAACGAACGCGTCGATGGGGCGCATTGTTGCCGCTCCAACTGCGGGTTCATCAGGCGTTATTCCTGCGGTGTTGATGTCGATGCGCGATACGTTTCACTGTACGCGCGAACAGATGCACAAAGCGCTCTTAAACGCTGGGGCTGTCGGTTATTTAATTGCGCGCAATGCAACGGTAGCGGGCGCTGAAGGAGGCTGCCAAGCAGAAATTGGCGCGTCAAGTGGCATGGCGGCAAGTGCGGTGGTGGAACTTATGGGAGGAAGCCCAGAGATGTGTCTGCACGCTGCATCGACTGCCATTTCAAACATTTTGGGGCTGGTATGCGACCCAATCGCTGGCCTTGTGGAAGCGCCGTGTCAGATGCGCAACACCACCGCAGCAGCAAACGCGCTGATGGCAGCACACTGCGCCTTAGCAGGCATCAAGCACATTGTGCCCTTCGACGAAACCGTTGACGCAATGTACAAAGTTGGAAAAGCGCTGCCGATGGAATTGCGCGAAACGGCGCTGGGTGGCATGGCGGCGTGTCCCAGCTGCAAAAACATCAAGCCTGATGGAGGATGCGGCGGTTGCCATTAAGGTGCAGCGCGGGGCGTGCGTGGCGCAGGGCAAGGCAGATGCAAAACGTGGGGAGTTCTGTTCCCCGCTCGACCACGCTTGGTACCTTGCGCGCTGCGCAACACGTTCCCGCGCAAGAGGCACGCTAGAAGCACGGGCGCACTCCCGCAAGCCCACCAGCAGAAATGGCAGAAATGCGGCTGCATGAACCCATGCAAATATTCAGCGCAACAATCGCGCAGCAACATTCAATACAACTGGCGCTCGTGCAGCTAAAGCCGTGACTGCGCGCTTGATCTTCATAGCTGCGCGGTGCACCCTGGAACGAGTTATACACGCGTCTGAAGTCGGCATTGTTTGGTTCGCGCTCACACGCACGACGAATTTGCTCGTAGGCAAGTACCGTATTCCCAACGCCATAATTAGCAAGCGACGCCAGATAAAGCCAGCGGGCCGTGCGTTGTTCAGGAGCAATTGCGTCAAGCGTCATCTTGGCTTGCTGGTAGCGATTTGCATTCAGATGATCAATGGCAGCGCGCATCTCAGCGCTATCAGAGATGTTCGCTTCGGGATGAATATCATGCGGTCCTTCGCCTGCATATTGGTACGCGCCGAAAATGTCTTCCCACGTAAAATTGGTAGTCGTCCACGTAAACGGGCCACCAAACGGGTTCGCAAAAGGGTTGCCATCGACAAACGGATTACCGCCTGGGTTTCCATTCGGGCTGCCATAAGGGTTTGCATACGGATTGCCAAACGGCGACGAATACCCCGCTGCACCTTGCGAATACGCTTCCTGGGCACGGCGGCGCGCATCTTCCCGCGCAAACTTTTCAGGGTTCGTAAGACGCTCGTACGCTTCGTTGATTTCATTCATGCGAGCTGCGGCATCTTTATCGCCTGGGTTCAAATCGGGATGATTTTCGCGCGCTTTTTTTCGATATGCTTTTTTTATCTCATCGCTTGAAGCACCAGGAGACACTCCCAGTATTTCATAGGGCGATTTACTCACTATGTTCCCCTAACGTCTGTTGCTGTGACGCTTCATACTTCGCGTTGAACTGCGCCCATACACCTTCATACAGAATGCTTCTCATCAACGTGCAATCTTGCACAAGTGGCAATTTTTCAAACGCTTCACAAGCATACCGCATACACGTTGCTAAAATCGAGCGCATTTCCACACTTGTTAAAGAAGTGTCTCTAAAAACATTAAAGGTGGCGTTTGCGCAGTCTTGCTCAACATCAAGCGCCGCGTCCATCAAATAGATGAACTTGCCCAGCCAAAAGCCAAACTCGCGCAGCAAGTCCTGCCAGAGATCAGGATACGGTGCAAAAATTTCCCCCAGAACAGCACCAAACGTTGCTGCCGCTTTATCGCCCGCTTGAAGCAAAGCATTGCTTTGCGCAGATGACGCATGCAAACGCAGTGCCGTTTGTTCGATGTCTGCAAGTGCTGCAACCCCCTGCTCAATAATATGTGCTTGACGGGGAAACTGTTCGCTTGCTGTGCGATACGAGTGCTGTGCAAGAAGCGATGCAATGCGCGCGGTGCGCGATGCGTTGTCAACCCAGTCGTCCAGCAGCTTAAAATACGCAAATAGTACATTCATTGACGCAGCATAATGCAAGGAGCGCGCCGAGAGCGCAGGGCGATTTGCAATTGGGTGGAAAACGCACGAACCGTTAACGCTGTGTTCTTCGTCTTCGTACAGCGACAAATGCACGAGCGCCAAAAATACGCAGTCGTAGCTTAGTGACAAACGCGAAAGCTGCCCCGTGTCGTGCTTCAAACAGTGACACACACCGCAGTACACGAAGCGATAACGCTCCACGTCAGCTGGCGACAACACATTGGCAGGCGGCGCAACAATACCAAACATAGCTGCTCTTACGTGCGATAAGTGTGCTTTTTATGGCACGATGGGCAGGTAGCAGACACCTTGCCTTTGCCTTTTGGCAAGCTGAAATATGTTTTGCAGAACGGACACTTCTTGTAGCGCTTTGTGGCACGATGACGAATGCGCAAACGCGTAATTTTGATGAACTGGCGCGGTGCGGTAGTGATGCGCAAAAACGCCAAATTTTCGCGGGAACGCGCAGCATAATTGCGCGAATACATACGCGCAATGCAGATGATAAGCAGCAGCGTTGTTGCGTAACTGATAAAACGCAGCGGCGGAAAAAGCGACAGCACAATACACACGATGGCAGCGCCAAGCAAAAAGCGATTTAAGCTATCAGCTCCGTAGCGCCCTTGCATCATGCGTGCAAGTTTTTCCTGAAAGCCGCGAAAAGGAGAGCCTCCTGAAAAGGGAGAGCCTGATCCTTGATATCCACGTGCCATTATTCCCCACTCCTTTGACCCACATTCGTGCGTTCGTCGCCCCTGTACGCTGCACCGCTCCCAGCACCGCCACCAGCAATGCCACCAGCCTCGTCGTCAGCGTAACGAGCACCAACTCTGCTGCGTTCTCCAGCGCCACGTTCCCCCACACCGCCGCCAGCCCCAGCACCAGTGCGTTGGCGCGACAGGCGCTGCGCTAAACGCTCGCGAGCATCTTCTTTTGCGTTAAAGCGCTCATCATTTGGATCAATGCCAATTTTTTTCGCTTTAATTTTGCGGCGCACTTTCTCAAGCTCATCGGACATAATAATTTGACTGATGGTGCTTACCGACGACACATCGGTATGCGGCTGCAAATCTTCATGGCGCGAATACGCTTCGCGCGCAGCTTCGCACGAGGGGTTGTGAACGTACTCAATACGAACGGTAATGTATTCGCGCAGCAACAGCACCAGCAAAATAGCCATCACCACCAAATAGCCGATAACAGCGCCTTGCAGCCCCGTGATGTTCACCATAAGCAAAAGCACCAAAATCGAGAAGCCAAGCGTAATGACATACAGCTCGGTAACGGCCTTCTGACGTCGCAAAATGGTAATAACTTGATACAAAAAGTCGATGCCTGCGGTAACACCACCAGCAGCTATCATGATAAGCGCCAAATTGGTGTGTTCCGTAAAATCAAGACCGTACATAAGCCCTAATAAACGCACACCAAACAGGTTCATCATAAAGCCAACAATCAGCGTAATTACCGTAATTAGCACCATCATAGCAATAATGAAAATGTCAAACTTCTTGCGGTGAGACACATCGGCCCACAGCTGCGACATGCGCACAAGCTGCGGTTTATAGATGAAGCCCACACTTAACAACACTGCTTGCGCAGGAAAATACAGCGCGTTAAAGTACAGCTGGTTGTCGTAGCTAAGCACGCCGTCCATTACGAATTTTGGCATGCTGTCTACCAGCGCATACATAAACAGCGCTGCAAAAAGCGGCAAGCAAGCCTTGAACAAACCCACAACGCCCGTAATGTGCAAAGGGCGCGAGCGCGGCGTTTCAAGCAGCGCTAAGGGAAACGTCACCAGCACAAACGTAATAAGCGCGCCCACAAACATCGCGTACGACGCAAACACGACACTGCGTGTAATAGCAAGCACCACAATAAACAAAATAAGCGCAAGCCCCGAGCGCAAGGTTTGCGAAATTCCACCAAGATAGAGCTTGTCAACCTGCTGTAAGCGCCCTTCGTAAGCATCAGCAAGCGCATCGATCATCTTGAACAGAAATACCGCAATGCAAAGTTGCACCAGTTCATCGCTGTATCCACGCACGGTACAGTACACATATCCGCAGATAAGCATAATCACGCACGTAATCACGCGATGAACTTGGTAGTCCAGAAAAGAATGCGTTTCGTGCAAATCGGAAATTTGATACGTGCGCGCGCCGTACGTTCCCACGATATACAGCAAATTAGCGGTTACAAACACGATGGAGAACATACCGGCAACGTCCACGTTGCACAGCTGCGTAACAATAATTGTGAGCAGCGGAAACAGCATACCCCATGCAATAAGACCCACCGTGTTCCACAGATAATCGCGCCGCGTTGAGTGCGCTTCGTACTGCTCATCAGCATCAGAAAAGCCGCCGTCATTCATTGCGCCAACAAGCCTATCCCACCACGCGTTCAGAATTTTGGTCAGCGGATTTTGCTTGCGTGGGCGTGAAGGGTGCGAAGGGTGCGACGAACGTGGCGCGTGCGCCGAACGTGACGAACGTGGCGTTGGTATCGTGCCTGCCGTTCGTACCGTTCGTGCCGTCCCTGTTATTTGCGCAGTTCGTGCGTCTGTTGCATAGAAGATGTTCTGTCTGTTATTTGCTACATTCACGCGTGTAGGTTCCCTTCATGTTCATCGTTTCACTGTTATAGTACTGTATTACCACGGCGTGCACGGCTCACAATAGGTGACTTACGTTAAAACCATATTAAAAGACCTTTGGCGGAACTCTTAACGCGAAAAGTTTTCGATATTATTACAATATAACCATAAGTTAACGTGTGGCGCGTGCGATAAGGAAGTGCAGCGGCTAGCACGATGCTTATGCAATCAGGTTTGCGCACCGCAGTGTGTGCATTATAGTTGAAAGGCAGTTCTATGCAAGCAGACAGTATGCAAGCAAAAGCTCCCTGTTCAAAAGCTAAGCAGCCCAAGCTTAACCAAACAACATGGATCTTGATTTCGCTTATTGCAGGCGCTCTTGTAGGCATTATCCTCAGCTTTTTTGTGCACAAAGGCGATGCGGTAAATGCCTACTTTATTGAAGGCGTGTGCTATGTTGTGGGGCAAGGCTTTGTGCGCCTTATGCAGATGATTGTTGTTCCGCTGGTATTTTGCTCAATTGTTGTAGGCGCAGCTTCCATGTCCGACCCCAAAATGCTGGGGAAAATTGGCGGCGGCACCATTGCGATGTATTTGCTTACCACAGCGCTGGCCGTTCTTATTGCACTCGGTATTTCGCACTTAACAAACCCGGGCCTTGGCCTCGACTTAGATTCCGTGGTGCGCGTAACGCCAAAAGCGGCGGAAAATCAAACTATCCAGCAGGTTATTCTTAATATTATCCCAACAAATATCTTTGCTGGTATGGCAAAAGGCAGCATGCTGCAAATTATCTTTTTTGCGCTGATGCTTGGCTTTATTTTGGGACATTTGGGTAGCAAAGTGGGCACCGTCAATCGCTTCTTTACGCAGTTCAATGCTGTGATGATGCGCATGATTTCAATCATCTTGAAAGTTGCTCCTATCGGTATTTTCTTCCTTATGGTACGCACATTTACGAACTTGGGTTTCACGGGTGTTTTACCGATGCTGAACTTTATCGCAACCGTTTATTTGGGCCTTGCGATTCAGCTGTTTGTGGTGTACATGATTATTCTGTTTATCTTTACGCGTCTTAGCCCACTTCACTTCCTGAAAAAATACATCCCTGTTATGCTGTTTGCATTTACAACCAGCTCGTCAAACGCGTGCATTCCGCTGAACATGGAAACGCTTGAAAAGCGCATTGGCGTGCATCCGAAAGTTGCATCGTTTACTATCCCGCTGGGCGCTACAATCAACATGGATGGTACGGCCATCATGCAGGGAGCGGCAGTTGTGTTCGCAGCTCAGGCCTTTGGAATTGACCTTACTACCGCAGCATTCTTAAGCGTTGTCGTAACTGCCACAGCGGCCTCAATTGGTACTGCCGGCGTGCCTGGCGTGGGAACAATCATGCTGACGATGGTGTTTAGCACAGTTGGACTTCCTGTTGAAGGCGTTGCAATGATTATGGGCATCGACCGTATTTTGGACATGGGGCGTACTGTTATCAATGTTACAGGCGACGGCGTTGTTACCACCTGCATTGCGAATGCTACGGGGCTTTTGAACCGCGATGTTTTCAAAAACGACAGAATTCAAGCTGTTAATCCGGAAGATGTTGATTTAAGCTCCGAGCCACAAGATTACAACGACTTTACCATTGCTCCTGAACGAAGCGAAATTGGTGGCCTTGGCAATATGGACAAATTCGCCGAGCTTGACTACCCGGAAAAGAAGCAAAAAACGCAGCAGCAAGAACACTAAGCGCCGCTTGCGTGTAACGCTATCACCACTAAGCAGCTTGTTTCATGCGTACGTGTGAACGGGCTGCTTATTTTATGCTTACGCGGAAACGAGATGCTTGTTTTCGTTGTGGGGAACGGAGTGCTTGTTTCATGCCTACATGTTAATAAGCCGCTTGTTGTACGTTTCGCTTTGCACTAAAAAATGGCATCGTCTTGGTGATGGTGCCATTTTTTACAGTGCCATTTTTTGTGACGGTGTCATTTTCGTATCGTAAGAAATACACACACGAAAGAACCTGCGCGCACACGAAAGAACCAAACGTTCCAGCACTAGCCTGTGTTTTGCAAGCCGGCAGCAACTCCTGATACCGTGCATAAAATGAGGTACGTGTAATCGTGCAGTTCCTCGGCGCTCAGGGTATCGTGATGCTGGCGCAACTGCTCCAAAGCGCACACTTGCATTGCAGAAAGCACGTTCACAAACGGCGTTCTGCTGCGAATAAGCGGGCCAAGCACGCGGCGCTTTTCAAGCGGCCATCGATTACCCGTAATCGACAGCACCCAATGCAGCGTGCGTTTCATTTCATCAAGCACTAAACCTTGCAAGTCGCTGCGATTACCAAGCGAAAGGTAGCGTTCAGCAAGACGCATGTCGGTTTTTGCAAGCGACATCTCGATGTTGTCGATAAACGTGGTAAACAGCGGCCAGTTTTTGTAGGCGCTTTGCAGGCGCTCAAGTGAGCCAAGCTGCTGGCACGCCCAGCCAAGCCCATACCACGCAGCAAGGTTCGTGCGTGCTTGTGACCAGGAAAAAATCCACGGAATCGCACGCAGATCGTCCAAAGAACTTGCACCTAAATTACGTTTCGCAGGCCTACTTCCAATAGGCATTAGGCCAATTTCAGTAAGCGGCGTTACTACCGAGAACCATTCCGCAAAGCCTTCACGGTGAATAAGCTCCAAATAGTGCTGTTTGGACGATTCCTCCAGCTCATCGGCCAACGACTGGTAGTTCGTCATGGTGGTTGTGTTCAGCGCTTCAACAGAAGGCGCCGATTGCAAAAGCGTAGCGCCAGCAACCGATTCCACATGACGACGCGCAAGAACAGGGTCGCCGTAGCGCGCAAAAATAACTTCGCCTTGTTCAGTAAGCTTGAAAAACGCATTAACGGAGCCTTTTGGCTGAGCAAGAACCGCACGATTAGCAGGGCCTCCCCCGCGTCCAACCGCGCCGCCACGCCCGTGCATCAACACGAGATTGATATTGTGCGTGCTTGCCCACTGCGCTATGCGCTGCTGCGTTTTATGCAGAACCAAGGTTGCAGACGTGGGGCCTGCATCTTTAGACGAATCGGAATAGCCAAGCATAACTTCAAAGCGACGATTCGTTTCAGCAAGGCGCTTTTGAACGCACGGAAGCGCGATGATGCCGTTCAGCGTGTCAATCGCATTTTCCAAGTCTTCTACCTGCTCAAACAAGGGAATAACGTCAAGCGTTGGCATATCGTCTTCACACGCAAACGCCAAACGAGCAAGCGTGTACACGTCTTGCACGTGCTGTGCCGATTTCGTGAAGGAAATAATGTAGCGCCGCGCAGCGTTTATGCCGCTTTTGCGCTGAATGGATGCGATAGCGCGAAACGTATCAAGCACTTCGCGCGTCATAGGCTGCAAGGCGCTTTCATCGTCGTGAGCGTGAGCGCGAAGGTCAGACAAAGCGCGTTCATGCACCAGTGAATGCTGACGAAACTCCATTTCAACCATGGAAAAGCCAAAGGTTTGGGCTTGCCAAATTAGACGCTGAAGCGCACCGTAGGCCTCGCGATAGGCGCCAGCCGCGACCAACGAATTTTGCACGATGCGCAAATCGTTAATGTAGTCTTGCGCCGAAGCATATAACATGTCGGCTTTGCGGTCGATAGTTGCGCGAAGGCGCAGTTCAATGGCGTATAACACAGCACGGTGCAACTCGTTTGTCGAAAGTGCCGGTGTACGTGCAGGAAGGTCTTCACTCATTTCCACATGGCGCTTCCACAAAGCGCGCACGTCGCTTGAAGCTGGTGTTGAAACAGCGTCAAGCGTTAATGTTGCAGCAATAGCGCGCGTGGCGCTTGCAAGCGTTTCAAGCATATGCACGCGGAATTTTTCGGCAACCACACGACTCACCTGCGCTGTTACGTTGGGATTACCATCGCGATCGGTACCAATCCAGCTGCCAGGCTTGAAAAAGGCAGGGCACACCGGAGTAACGCAACCAGCGTCGTCACCCAATTCCCAATCGTCAAAACGGCGATACACATCAGCTACCATATTAAAAAGCGTATGATCGAACACATCGATAATGGTATCCGCTTCCTGAACAGGCGTTGGCTTTTTTACACCAATAGGTGATGTGCGCAACAGCGCGTCGATTTCCTCAAGCATGCGACGCTCATTTTCGGCAAGCGACGGACCGCCCAAAGACGCGCGCTGTTCAAGCAGCGCCGCGATGCTTCGAATGCGTACTTCCACCGTTTTGCGGCGCGCTTCAGTTGGATGCGCGGTAAACACAGGATGAAACTCCAAGTTCGTAAGAATACGTTTTGCCTCGTGAGAGCCACATTGTGCGCTTAGTTCCTCGTATGCAGCATTCAAGTCGTTGTTGGAACTCACGCCCGTATTGTGCGCACGCGACACGGGAATGTCCTTTTCGCGAGCACGCAAAGCACTTACGCGATAATGTTCTTCGCATAAATTTGCAAGGTGAAAATACGTCGTAAAGGCACGTGCCAGCATAATTGCCTGACGCAATTCAAGGGAAGCAATGGTGCTCATGGCGCGGTCGAACGCGGCACACGGGTAAGTATCGCTTTTGGCGGCAGATGGGCCAAGCTGGGATGTTGCAGTGCTAGAGGCCTGTTGAGTGGCAGAGTTTGCAGCGGATGCTTGAATCTCCCATGGTTTTGCGTCATGCAAACGCGCATAATTGTCAGCTTCTACAAAATCGGCAAGCAAGGTGTCAAATACATTGCGCAAGGTATGATCGTATTCCGAAATCACGCGGCGTATTAAGCGCAAAAAAAGCGTCATCGATTCGCGCAGCTGTTCAGGAATATCTACATGGTTAAGCGGGGAACGCAGCAGCGTATCGCTTTCGTTGAGCTGAGTACGTGATGCACTTTGTGCCTGCTCAGGTGCATGCGCAGGTGCGGGCGCGTGTTCAGGTGCGTGTTCGGAAGGAGTACCCTTCCCCTGCTTAGATGCGTTCTTGGGAGTAGCGCTTTTCTCCTGCTCAGACACTACGTGCGCGCGCTGCGGAGCGCTATTTTTTGAGTGTGCCATGGAAACCCCTTAAGATAGTTGCTTGCGCCGAAGCACAAGTATCATGGACAACACTGCTATTATAGAATGCTTCCGAAAGCAAACAGGAGCAAAGCAGAATCTGGAAATGCAAAATTTACAATCGCGGGCGCGGCGCATAAAAAACGTGCAAGACACCGAAATGCCTTGCACGGGTAGTGTGCTGTGTATGTGTGCAACCTTACGCTTTAGTATGCTTAGCATCAGCAGGCGCTGTTGGCTTGTCTGCTTGCACAGCGTGCGCACCATCGCTTACCACTTCTTTCAGCGACGCCGCAAGACCTGCCAAGCCCTGCAAATTCGACGGGATAATCAGCTTCGTGGCCTGGCCTTTCGATACTTCTTTCAGCGCTTCATACGCTTGCAGCGTTAATACCGACGAATCGGCGCCCGCATTCTTAATCATCTCAATACCAGCTGCTTGCGCTTCCTGCACGCTGCGAATTGCCTGCGCGTGACCTTCCGCTTCACGAATTTGACGCTCACGCTCGGCTTCTGCTGCAAGAATCACCATTTGCTTTTGTGCTTCTGCGGCTAAAATTTGTGCTTGCTTTTGACCTTCCGCAATCGTGATAGCACTTTGCTTTTGACCTTCTGCCAACAACACCGCTTCGCGCTTTTCGCGCTCAGCTTTCATTTGCTTTTCCATAGCTTGTTGAATTGCCGCAGGTGGAGTAATATTTTTCACTTCAACGCGATTCACTTTAATACCCCACGCGTCAGTAGCTTCATCCAAAATAGCGCGCATCTGCGAGTTGATAGTGTCGCGCGACACCAGCGTTGTATCCAAATCTAAATCGCCGATAATATTGCGCAGCGTCGTGGCAGTAAGGTTTTCGATAGCAGTAATTGGCCGCTCAACGCCGTAGCAGTACAAACGCGGATCCATAATCTTGAAGTAAATAATCGAGTCGATTGACATCGTCACGTTGTCTTTGGTGATAACAGGCTGCGGCGGAAAGTCTGACACTTGCTCTTTGACGCTTACGTGTGCGCGCACGCGGTCGATAAACGGCAGCTTAACGTGCAAACCGTTGTCCCACGTGGTGAGATACGAGCCTAAACGCTCGATAACCATCTTTTCTGCTTGAGGCACAACTTTGATGCACGACAAACAAAAAAAGACAAAAATAAGAATAAGAACAATAATAAGCAGCATGACAACATCTCCTTTCAAGATGACTTTCACAGCAGTTGGCGGCGTACACGCGCACTACGACATATAAGGTGCTGAATGGTTCGCAAGGATTTCATCAAGCTCTTTTCCCTGGTCATCCGAACAGCGCGACACAATCAGCTTGATGGAATCATGACCGTGAACGCGAACGTGCGAGCCTGCGGGAATAAACGATCCATCTTGCGAAATGGCCATCCACGTAATGCGGTCAGCCGTGCGCACGCGTCCTGTTTGCTGATTTGGGTCGATGTCTTCAATCACTTTTGCGATGCGCCCTACCATTAAATCGTCGCCTTCTTGCGTAGGCTGCTTAAGACGGCGGCGCACATACGGCCTGAACAAAATGCAGCCAATAAGCGACACAACCAAAAAAAGCGCTGCTTGCACAATAAGCGGAGCGCCTAATAAATTACTTAAAAACGCAATAAGCGCGCCAACAACAAACCACACGGTAATTAAATTCACCGACAGCGCTTCTGCAACACCCATAATAAGAGCAAGCGCAAGCCAAAAAATAATAAGCGTATCCTGCTGAATTTCCATAACAACTCCTTGGTAAATGCGCAAATCACATGAAATACCATACCTGAAAAATGCACCTTTGAACTACGCACCTTGGCAGCGTAAGTAAGCGGCGCATAAAAGTTTAGCTTGTGGATATGATACCAGTAAACAGAAAGACTAACGTTGACAAGTTAGCACCACAAGTAAACGCAGGTGCATGCACGTACGAACGTGGGTTGGGGTGTGGGTTGGAACGTAATGTTTGCGCAGGTGTGAACACGTCCGCGCAAGAACATAAGCATGAACGCACGTGGGTGCGCGCAACGCCAGCTTTTTGTAACGTGTGTGACGCACCACGAGCTTTGTCTGGTCGTTTCTAGCTTTGCGAGGCGGTTACGAGCTTTGCGTGGTGCGTGCGGCATTCCACTTGTGATAGCCGATAACAAAAGCATCAATATCGCCTTGCAACACGGCATCGACATTGCCCGTTTCCACGCCGCTTCGTAAGTCTTTAACCAGCTGATACGGGTACAAAACGTAGTTGCGAATTTGCGAGCCAAACGAATTTTCATGCCGTTCACCACGCAGCTCGTCAAGTTTCTCGGCACGCTTTTGCGCTTCAAGCTCGTAGAGACGCGCACGCAAAACGCGAAACGCAGCCTCTTTATTTTGTAATTGCGACTTTTGATTTTGACACGTAACCACTAAACCTGTTGGAATGTGCGTCAGTCGAACCGCCGAATCGGTGGTGTTCACGCACTGTCCACCAGGGCCACTTGAGCGATACACGTCAACGCGAACGTCCGCAGGGTTGATGCTAACCTCAACTTCATCAGGTAAAACAGGCAGCACTTCCACGCTTGCAAAGGTGGTATGGCGGCGTTGCTTTTCGTCGGTTGGCGAAATGCGCACCAAGCGATGCACGCCAATTTCGCTGCGCAGCATGCCGTAAGCGTTCAAGCCTTCAATTTGAATCGTTGCCCGATCAAGACCAATAACCTCTGAACTGGTGGCGTCTAATACGCTTGTGCGCCAACCCTTCTGCTGCGCGTAACGCAGATACATCTGAAACAGCATATCGGTCCAGTCATTTGCTTCAAGACCTCCCTGACCTGGGTTAATGCTAAGAATAGCATCGCCAGCATCGAAGCGACCCGTAAACCACGACGTTAATTCAAGCTGCTCGATGTTGTCTTGAAGCGTGCTCGTAAGTTTGCTTGCCTCACCTGCAAACGCTTCGTCTTCACACGAAAGCTCAAAGGCAGTGTGTGCATCATCAAACAAGCTGCATGTACGCGTGTACTGCGCAATGCTCTCGCGCAGTACACCTGCTTGCTTAGAAATTTCTTGCGCTTTTGCTACGTCTTGCCAAAACCCCTCTTCAGATGACTGCGCATCGAGTTTTGCCAGCGTGCGTTTCTTGTCATCAATGTGCAGAAACTCCGCTGCATCATCAAGACGCTTCTTAAGCTGCGAAAACAGCTGACTATCGAGTTCCACGCCTACTCACTACTCTTGCGCGTCTTTGCCGTGGCATTTTTTGTACTTCAAGCCAGAACCGCATGGACACATATCATTGCGTCCAACGTTCGCATACGGGTCGTCTTGGTCCTTAACCACCGTTGACGATGCGCGCGCTGGTTTTTCATCATCACCGGTAAGTGCTGCTTCGGGAGACGAGTACTGAACTTTGCCTTGTAAGGGGCTAGCTGCCTGCGGCAATACCTCTTCTTCTTCATCTTCAGGAACAGCCAACTGCAAACGCAACAAGGTGCGCAGGTAGTCTTCATACATGCTCTGCGTCAAATGCTTAAACGCAAGATACGCCTCTTCGCGATATTCCGTAAGAGGATCACGCTGAGCCAGCGCGCGCAGGCCAATGCCTGTTCGCAAGTAATCCATTTCCTGCAGGTGAGCCATCCATCGCGTATCGATAATGCGCAACATAACCTGGGTTTCAAGCGTTTTCATAATCTCTTCGCCAACCGATTCGCGCTTCATAGCGTGGATGTTCTTCAAGTGTTCAATCAGGAACTCGACAACTACATCGGGGTCGTCGCCATGGTCAAGCGCCGAAAGTACAAAATCGCTTGTACCCGTAAGATTTGCAACCCACGTTTCAAGCCCTTTAACATCCCAGTCGTCGCTTGGAACGCGCGCAGGACAATATTCCTGAACCGCTTCTTGCACAACATCCTGAATAATTTCCGGAATGCGCTCAGTCATATCTTTACCATCAAGAATGGCGTTGCGCTCCTTGTAAATTTCCGTACGCTGCAAGTTCATAACGTCGTCGTATTCCAAAACATGCTTACGAGCGGCAAAATGCATCGTTTCTACCTGTCGCTGAGCACTTTCGATGGCCTTGGACACCATCGTTGCTTGAATAGGTTCGTTGTCAGAAAGCGAACTGCGCGCCATCATGGCAGAAATTCTGTCCATCTTATCGCCACCGAAACGACGCATCAGATCGTCTTCAAGCGACAGATAAAACTGCGTTTCGCCCGGATCGCCCTGACGGCCTGAACGACCACGCAACTGGTTGTCGATACGGCGTGACTCGTGGCGCTCGGTACCAATAACAAGCAATCCACCTGCGGCAATAACCTGCTCGGCTTCCTTGTTGCAAATTTTCTTGGCTTCGGTTAACGCCAGTTCACGCTGAGCAGTCGTAGGAGCAGGAAGCTCGCCTTCCTCGGGAACTTCGCCCTCGTACAAGCTGGGGTTGTAGCCAAGCAAACGCAAGGCATCATCAGCAAGCACTTCTGGGTTACCGCCAAGCAAAATGTCGGTACCACGACCAGCCATGTTCGTTGCAATCGTAACAGCGCCCAAACGACCTGCTTGCGCAACAATATGCGCCTCGCGTTCGTGATTTTTTGCATTCAGCGTTTCATGACGAATACCGCGCTTGTCAAGCAAACGCGACAGACGCTCGGAGCTTTCAATTGAAACGGTACCAACCAAAACAGGCTGCCCTTTTGCATTTCTATCTGCAATTTCGTCGGCAACAGCGTTAAATTTAGCGTCAACCGTTCGGTAAATTTGGTCGTTTTGATCTTTACGGATAACCGGTTTATTAGGTGGAATAGCCATTACTGGCAACTTGTAGATTTCTCTAAACTCGGCATCTTCTGTCATAGCAGTACCCGTCATGCCCGACAACTTGTCGTACAAACGGAAGTAATTTTGCAGCGTAATGGTTGCAAGCGTTTGGTTTTCTTCGCGAATGCGCACGTGCTCTTTTGCTTCAAGCGCCTGGTGCAAGCCCTCGGAATAGCGTCTGCCTTCCATAATACGGCCGGTGAACTCGTCAACAATTTTAACTTCGCCTTCAGGCGTAACAACATAGTCAACATCGCGCTTGAACATAAATTGCGCTTTCAGTGCCTGCTGCAAGTGATTGGCAAGCTGACCCGACGGATCAGAATAAATATCCAAGTCAAGAAGTTGTTCAATGTGCTCCAAGCCCGACTCGGTTGTGTTAATCGTGCGCTTACCTTCGTCCATTTCGAAGTCTTCGTCGCGCTTGAGTGCCGGCATAACACGCGCAAAACGGTTATACATATCGGCCGCTTCGCTTCCCGCACCTGAAATGATAAGCGGTGTACGCGCTTCGTCGATGAGGATTGAGTCAACCTCGTCGACGATAGCAAAGTGATGTCCACGCTGAACGCGCTGATCAGCACGCGTTACCATGTTGTCGCGCAGATAGTCAAAACCGAACTCAGAGTTCGTACCGTAGGTAACATCTGCCTTATAAGCTGCATCTTTGTATAATGGCGGCATATTGTTTTGAATGAGGCCAACCTTCATGCCTAAGAAGCGGTACAAACGACCCATAATTTCACTGTCGCGGCGCGCCAAGTAATCGTTTACGGTAACGATGTGAACATTTTTACCTTCAAGCGCATTCAGATAACCAGCCAGCGTTGAAACGAGTGTTTTACCTTCACCAGTTTTCATTTCTGCAATCTGACCAGCATTAAGAGCCATACCACCAATAAGCTGTACATCGAAATGACGCATGCCAAGCACGCGCACACTGGCTTCACGTACCGTTGCAAAAGCCTCTACCAACAAGTTATCAAGCTTTTCGCCGGCATCAAGCCGTTCACGATATGTGCTGGTAAGCGCTTGCAATTCTTCATCGCTGAGCTTTTGCATCGATGGCTCAATATCGTTAATTTTAGCGGCAATAGCCTGGTAGTTTTTAAGTTGACGACCTTCGCCAAACGTCAGCAACTTTGAAAGAAATCCTGCCATAGATGTATTCCTTATCGCGTTTACTATATAACCTTTGTAACTCTAGCACAAACAGAGCTTATTTATACGCGCAACCATAATATCAGCTGAAATTTGCCAAATATTAGTTCCTTTGCGCTCCTTTGCGTTCCGTTACATTGCTGGCGAACGTTTTTATTGCAGCTAAACCAGCGGCGCACCCAGGCATGTACTGGGAACGCCGCTGCAACTTTCTTTTCTGGTGGCGCTGCGTACATACGCGCATTATGTGGCACTATTCTTTCGAAAAATCATTGCTCAAGGCGCTTTTATAAAGCTGCTGAACATAGTCACACGGTTCAATTCCAATAGTGCGCGACAGCTCTTCTTTGAAGGCGCGATAGGTAGTGATAGCTTTCATACGCTGACCTGCTGCAAGATACGAACGCATCAACAGCGCAACCACATCTTCACGCGTGGTGTCGAAATGAAGCGCGTTGCTTACACACGCCGCCGCAGCCATGTAATCTCCCGCAGAATACAGCATCTGAGCTGCACACATAAGCGCCTCAATGAGTTTTGCACGGCACGTTTCGCGCTGACGTATCACGTAGGTGTTGTCGTATTCTCCAAGCATAAGCACATCTTGGTAATCTTCGCCCAACACATTAAGATAGTGTTTCCAGCGCGCCTGATCAAATTTTCCCTGTTGAAAATCGCTACACATCATTCGAAACTCGTCAATGTCGCAGCGTACAAGCGCCTTATTGACCGCATACGCATGCGTGCTGCGCGTAAAGTACGGGCAGCTTCCATCAGAAAGTGAAAGTGCATGAATAAGAACCGACCACAGCGAATATAAATTTTTGCGCGCGGTAGGAATCGAGCTTTCGGGCCAAAGCAGCTGAGCTAATACCGTTTTTGGGATTTCCTTCTCTTTATTAAGCAGCAAAATAGCACATAAGGTTTGCAATTTGTGGCGCTTACACAGTTGCTCAGTAACTTCGATACCGTTGCACACTATACGAAATCTACCAAAAATATGAACCGATAATACGGGCGCTCCCGCACCAGTTACATCATTTGCTGCGTCGTACGCAGGCGCGTCATACGCAGGTGAGTCGTCAATCTCAGGTTCGTTTGTGCGCGAAGGAGCATCCGAGCGCTGCACGAGAGGATTATACAAAATATTCGCGCGAATATCAGAAGCATGAGCGTTCAACAGCACGCTTCCTTGAGAGGTATACGGGTACAAATTGGTGGCGCAGGGTGTATCTTCGCAGTGCGCTTCTGTATATGTATCAGGCTCATGTTTGATGCGACAACCCGCTGAACAGGGAGAACAATCAATCGGGCTGGGTGGCGTTTCCAACACGTGCGCGGGAGGGCGCGGCGACATTTTTTGAAAACGTATATGTTCATACTCAAGCAACACATGTGAATCGTGCAGCGCACAGCAGGTACGTGCGTTCAATAAACGTGCAGGAAACATGCTGTTTTCTTTGCACAAGGCGCAGTACGCAAGCCCCAAACAGGCGTAAAACGGAGTAATATAACGTATCTCTTTTGAAAACGCACGCGCAATAAACGCTTGTGCTGCCGGAATTTCCTTCAAGCACGCAAGGTGCATGAACTGGCGAATACGATCATCAACATTATAATGGTGCACCAAGGAGCCTTCATGATACAGCTGCGTGAGCGTTCCTGCAATTTTCACCAGCACCAACGCGCACCAATACAGTGAATCGTCGAAAATCGCCTGGGACTGCCTAAAGGCAAGTTTCGGAGCTTTGTTGGATACAAACGATTCAAGCATGGCGTATGTTCCCTGTTCAGCAGCAAATTCAATATCGTCAAGCGTACATACATCAGCACGTTCGTTATGCGAAAATGCACCCTCACAGGCATCATGTGAAAGAACGCCAACGCACGTATCGTGCGTAAATGCGCCAATCGGCTCGTCAAAATATACGTCAGCGAAGTGTTCGTCATGAAATTCAGAATCACACTGATCGCGATGCGCGCACAGACGTCCACCGCTACCCATATATAAGTTCAGCGCAGCAAGTTTTAATTCAGAAGAAGCGTCCTTGTCATGCAACACACGCGAAGCTAAAGCGCGCACGCGTTTGTAATGCGCGAAATAGAAGTGACGCTCGGCACACATCAGCATACATTCCGCTTTATGCTTATCTACATGAGGCAACACGTTTTCAAGCAGCACTAACGAGTCGGCTAAGCAATACTGCTCAATGAGCGTCTTATTACGCAGCAAGCACCATTCGAACTGTTCTTGAAGGGAAAATCCATAGGGCAGACATTGCAGAGCGCGTGCATAATTATTACGAGAGCACAAAACATCGCTGATGAGCTCGAAATAATCATGTACGTTTGCGCAATGCGATAGCGAAAGAAAATCACGCAGATCACTGCCGTGTACGCTAAAACGTGTTGTTGAGGGCTGAAGAACATGCCTAAACGCTTCCAACACACACGATACATCGGCGTGCAGCGTTTCAAATTCGCGTACTTGAGTATCATAGTCAACAAACGCGTACACGCGCGCAAAATCAGCAAGCCAGTCAGCATCAATTGACACAATGTCCTCCAGCTGACAGAGCGGCGCACGCTGCACAATGAAAAGCGTTACCAGCGCGAAGAGTTCTTTTTTGTCGCGCGCAGCACGCAAACATGCTTCAATAAAGTCACGAGAAGCATGCCCGTTATAGCGCCAACACACCTGGGGAATGCGTTGAAACAATCGATAGGCATCGTTCTTGTGTGCAGACGCATCAACTTGCGACAGCGCATCAACTTGCGACAGCGCATCAACTTGCGACAGCGCATCAACTTGCGCAGCGTCAGGCGTGCGTTCTTCAGCGTTTGCGCTGCCTTCAAGGCGTGAGCGCAGCGGCCTGCCTTTGATGTACAAACGCGTGGTGTCGTGGACGCTTTCGTAATCGTAGCAAATGTGTCGAAGGCGTCGCTGAGCATTCGCAAGCTCTTCGTTTGTCAACAGCAGGCACGACGTGGGAAGATACAGACGATCTTTCTGCAAGCTTGCGTAAGCATCGCATGACGGCTCGCATGTAACCAGCACTTCAATATGCCTTTCAATGCACGCATCAATGCATTGCGAAAACGCGTTCTGGCGACTTTCATCAAGAAGAGGCAGGTCGTCAAATGCTACAAGCTTTAGGTCAAGGTGCTTATCCAAGATAAATTCCACAAGCCTCTTGTTGTCTAAGTCGCGCAAAAATCGAGGATTTGTGCAATCAAACCACGCCAGGTTCTTAAACGAGAAAACAGTTTTGCAGTACTCGTAGGCAAGCGAAGTTTTTCCAAATCCAACGGGAGCAACAATAAAGCGTGCTACATTTCGTTCTTGGAGTAAGCTTGTAATTAAGTGCGGACGCGTAACATAGCTCAGTTGTGCTAAACGTGCAGGCGCATCACCACAACAAAGTGATGCTTCAAGATAGCAAGTCATAGGTGCCCCTTTCTCTTATCTCAGATGCAAAAAAGTGCGCAAAAAATATCAAGTAGCGAAATGTTATTCAAGCGAGAATTGCACCTTGCAACGATTATTTGTTCGATAAAAAACCTTTTTAGCAATAGTTTTGTGCGCAATTTTTGTGAACGTGATTGAATGTATAGAATAGAAAACGCCAGGTAAAGCTTTATATTTTGCGTAGTGCGGCGCAGCGTTAAACACGGCAAAACAAAAAAATAATCTTTTTGCAAACGACGCAAATCTAAAAAAATATGCGTATATCCATAAACTAACTGCAAAAATACCAATTTTATGTACAAAAAAATACGCCACCCAGTTCAGACGCATGCCTGCACACAACAAATAGTATTCGTAACACCGGATATGTCCGTTAAAAGCCAAAATTCTCCCTCTTGAAAAATCTGCCATACGAACAAGAATTTTTTCGCTACTATGTACACACAGCGTTTCTGCGTGCGCGTTTTACTTATGCATGGATGCGCTGTACCAATGGCTTCAGCGTGTTTCTTATCACAAATCGTAATAAGCTGATAACATTTCTTGTTATAAAAAGCCATTACACTGTACCAAGCACATACCTCTTGCGAGAAAGGTTACACGTGAAAACTATCATTGAAAAATGGAACAATATCGATCTTATTTTGCGTATTGTTCTGGGCCTTTTCATAGGTGCGCTGCTTGGAGTATTTGCGCCGGCGCACATCTATCTTATTGAGCTGCTTGGCAAACTGTTTGTTGCAGCGCTGAAAGCAGTAGCGCCAATTCTCGTGTTTTTCCTGGTCATTAGTGCACTCGCTAAGGCGAAAACAGCCGGGAACATGAAAATTATTCTGATCCTGTACGTATTATCCACCTTTGCAGCCGGTTTTGTTGCTGTTATTGCGGCAATGGCGTTCCCTATCGAGCTGACGCTTGCTCAGGTAAGTGGCGCGCAACAATCCTCGCCTGAAGGCATCGGCGAAGTACTGAACACCCTGGTGCTTAACATTACTGTAAACCCTGTTGAAGCGCTTATGAAAGCCAATTACATCGGCATTTTGTCGTGGGCTATCTTGCTTGGAATTGCACTGCGCATGTCACGCGACACCACCAAGAACATGTTTGAGTGCATCTCAAACGCTATCGGAAAAATTGTTCATTGGATTATCAACTGCGCCCCGTTCGGTATTTTAGGACTTGTGTACACGTCAGTATCAAGCAACGGATTGAAAATCTTTACACAATACGGTGCACTGATTGTTTTGCTGGTGGCGTGCATGCTAATTATCGCGCTAATTGTAAACCCGCTGTTCGTGTTTGTAATCACGCGCCACAACCCCTATCCCCTTGTGCTGCGCACCTTGCGCGACTCGGGCTTAACGGCGTTCTTTACGCGTTCTTCAGCGGCAAATATCCCTGTTAACATGGAGTTATGCGAAAAGCTTGGCTTCGAGAAAGACAACTACTCTGTGTCCATTCCACTTGGCTCTGCCATCAATATGGGAGGCGCTGCGGTAACAATTTCTGTTATGGCAATGTGCGCAGCGCACACCATGGGAATCCACGTCGACCTACCAACCGCTGTAATTTTGTCGGTGCTGTCCGCTATCAGCGCTGCTGGTGCATCGGGCGTAGCTGGCGGATCGCTGCTGCTTATCCCTCTTGCGTGTTCGCTGTTTGGTATTTCTAACGACGTTGCAATGCAAGTTGTTGCCATTGGGCTTATTATTGGCGTCATCCAAGATTCGTGTGAAACGGCGCTTAATTCATCTTCTGACGTGCTGTTTACCGCTGCGGCAGAATATCGCCAGTGGCAAAAACGCGGCATTGATTTTGTAATGGGAAAAGACCGTGTAGCTCTTGGAAGTGCTTCTAACAACGATGAATCAAACCATGGCTCAAACCATAATTCAGAACAATGAGCCAAAAATTTTTGAATCATTTTTAAAATGAGCGCATTTCTTTAAGACTGCTTTCAGGTTTACTTGCTAAGCTACTGCACATGTGGATGTTGTGTATCCGAAGAACCACTGGAAATTGATTACCTTCCTCTAATCAACCTTCCCAAACCCACACCAGTCGGTTCTTATTTAGGCACCTTGTACCCAAATACAAGGTGCTCTTTTTATGTGGTGGCTCATGGTATGAAACGTTGCGGTGTGCGGGAACGCGTGCGAGTGGGAGCGTATGCGAGTGGAAACGTAACGGTGCTCAAACGTGCTGAGAGCACACACGCGCTTGGGAACGTGGCAACGCGGTGCACTCACGCGTCAATGAAGCTTGTAAATAGACGCTTGGCCAGCTCGTTTACGTTAGCAGAAAGAAAATTTATGCAAGCTACTTGCTTTTTGCAGCAATAATCTATAAAATACTTGCTTGCGCATTTGGTGGGTGTAGTTCAGTTGGCTAGAACGCCAGATTGTGGCTCTGGAGGTCGTCGGTTCGAGTCCGATCATCCACCCCAGAAACTTATTTCAAATAAGTACTTGCGCAAAACAAAACATGAATTACAATGTTTTACACTGTGCATTATTCATGAAAGTGCACTACTTTGGACCGTTAGCTTAGTTGGTAGAGCAGGGGACTCTTAATCCCAAGGTCCGGGGTTCGAGTCCCCGACGGTCCACCACCACTTCCCTTTTCACCACTTTTTCCGAATTCCACTTTTCGTTGCGCGCAAAGCTCATTTCGTTGCTTTTCGGGCATTTGCCAGCGCTTTCCCGCACCCGCACACCGCGTTCCCACCGCTTTTTCGCTGTATCAATACTCTTTGTAGAATTATGCAACTTTCCCAAACACAGCGCACTAAAGTCGGTATACTATATCTGACAAGCAAAAACAATCAACGACGAACGCCTCAAGTTCACGTGAGGAGCATACTTTGGAGCAAAAAAATTCTTCAGACAAACGTTTTGCACTGCTCATTGACGCTGACAACGTGTCATCTAAATACATTGGCGTTATTCTTGACGAACTATCAAATTACGGCATTATCACGTACAAACGCATCTATGGCGACTGGACCAGCACGCTTCATGCAAAATGGAAAGACACGCTGCTGGAAAACTCCATAACGCCTATTCAGCAATTTAGCTACACAACGGGCAAAAATGCAACCGATTCGGCACTTATCATTGATGCTATGGACATCATGTACACGAAAACTGTCGACGGATTTTGCCTGGTGTCTTCTGATAGCGATTTCACGCGTTTAGCTGCGCGTATTCGTGAAGCGGGCCTGATGGTTATCGGGGCCGGAGAAAACAAAACTCCCCTGCCGTTTAGAACGGCGTGCGATGTGTTCAAATGCCTTGAAGTGCTGCTGGGAGAAGACGTCAGCAAAAACGACGTCTCGAAACAAAAAAATGGCCATAGCGCTCAAAATACGCAGCTTGTGTTGTCGCGCAAAAAGATTGAGAAAACCATTATTGATATTGTTACCGATAACATGAACAAAGAGCGAGAAACAGGCCTTGGCGAAATTGGCAGTCGCCTTGTAAAGCGCTATCCCGATTTCGATGTGCGCAATTATGGCACCAATCAGCTAAGCAAACTACTTGCGGAATTTAATAGCATAAAACTTGTTTCATCAGGCAAAACGATGCTGGTAGAACTGGCTGATACGCACACGAACAAACAGCATCACGCACAAGCTGCGCCAGTAAAACCTAAGCCGCAAGCACCAGCAACTGCACGAACAACGCACACACTTCCCGCACGTCAAAAGCAACAAACTCCAAGCGATGCTACATCAAAGCAAGAAGTAGCCACACCAGCGCATGAGAATCAAGCGCGTAAGGAAGAAAGCGTCAACGTGGTGCGCGCTACGCGTACGCTGCGCAGAACAAGTAGCCTTACCAGCGAAAACACACAAGTGGCTTCGACGCATGTATCAGGAACTGCAGGAACAACGATAGCGGCAGAGGCACAAGAAGGCGCAGACAGCGCTGGAGCAGCCGAAACGCCAGGAACGCCACGTGTTGCAACGCCGCTACGTTCCAGAAAAGCAGGCGGAAGAACAGCCGCTTCGGCACGTTCCAAAACAGCAAGCACAAAACCAGCTACCGCCGTAACAGCACAAAACGCCTTAAGCGAAGCCGATGGCGCCCACAATGGCGCGCATGGTTATGGACGCGAACCGCGCCTGCAAAGTGGCAAGGCTGAAACTCAAGAAGGCGCCAAGCACGTTGCTGCGCAATCACGCACGTCATCACAACGTAGCGGCGCGCCAGCAGCGGGCAGCGCGCAAACAGGATCTGCACCAACGAGCACTGCACCAGCGGCGTTCCCCACGCTTGACGCCCTAAGCGCACATATCACCTCGCTTGTTGCGGAACACAAAAATGCAACCATCTCGGTTCCTGCGCTGGGAAAGCTTATTCGCACGCGCGTTCCAAACTTTGAGCCGAAAGCATATTCCTACGCCAAACTGTCCGATTTACTTGCGCATATAAGCACCATCGAGCTTGTGCACAAAAACAAAAGCATGTTTGCAACGCTGCGCGACAGCAGTAAAAAATAGTGCAACGCAGCGCATATGCGCGCGCTGCATACCCATACGCTTCAAGCGAGAAATTGCAGTTTGCAAACCGGGTGGAGCCAGCGCCTATGCCAGCTTGCCGCAAGCAGGCGCCACCAGCACATTGCAATGCACGTAGGAGTGCGCATCTGCCACCCACACGCTCCTACACCACTTGCCGCAAGCGCACGACGCCAGCACACTTCAACGAACAGGACTTCTCGTGCAAACCATAACACTTGCCCTTGTACTTTTATCTGCCGTACTAATTTCGGCTATTGTTGCACA